>DASXCR010000084.1:0-3921 GCA_036491075.1 Solirubrobacteraceae bacterium | reverse complement strand
CGGGTAGGCCTTCGTCGCGGCGGCGGCCATCACGACGAGAAACCCGATGACGACGAGGAAGTCCAGCGCCAGCTCGTGCGCGCCGGTCCCGTCCAGGCAGCGGCGCATGCCCTCGACCTCGTAGGTCAGCGGGTTCACGCGTGAGAGCACGTGCAGCCAGCCGGGCATGACCGAGAGCGGGTACAGCGCGCTGGATGCGAAGAACAGCGGCATCGTGATGAGCTGGCCGATGCCCATGAAGCGCTCGCGCGTGCGCAGGCACGCGGCGAGCAGCATCGACAGGCAGGCGAACGAGGCGGTCCCGAGCGCGAGCAGCGCGAGCGCCCCGATGACGCCCGGCACCGTCCAGCGCAGCCCGACGCCCGCGATCGCCACGACGATCAGCAGCAGCGTCGCCTGCACGAGCGAGCGCACCGCGGCGCCGGTCGCCTTGCCGAGCACCATCGCGCTGCGCGGCAACGGCGTCGCGAGCAGCCGCTGCAACTGGCCGACGTCGCGCTCCCAGACGACCGCGAGGCCGAAGAAGATCGCGACGAACAGCGCGCCCTGGGCCATGACGCCGGGCGCGAGGTAGGCCCGGTACTCGATCCCGCCGGGCGCGATGGCGTGGTTGTGCGCCATCGCCGTCCCGAAGATGAACAGCCACAGCATCGGCTGGACCGCGCGCGTGAGGATGTCGAACGGGTCGTGGCGGATCTTGCGCAGCTCGGCCTGGGCCATCGCCGCGGTCCCGCCGGCGAGGCGCACGATCGCGGGGGCGCGCAGCGCGGGCGGGCGCGGCGGCGCCGCGACCTCAACCGAGCCGTCTGGCCATGCGACGCTGTGAGCGGACATCACGCAGTCGACCTCCTTCGTCGGGGACGTCGTGGCCGGTGACGGCCGTGAACACGGACTCGAGGCTGTCGGCGTCGTGGGTCCGGCGCAGCTCGCCCGGCGTGCCCTCCGCGACGATCCGGCCGCGGTCGATGATCGCCAGGCGCGTGCAGTGGCGCTCGGCCTCCTCCATGAGGTGCGTCGTGACGACGACGGTCGTCCCGGCCTCGGCGCGCAGCTCGTGCAGCCGCTCCCAGACGCTGGCGCGCGCCGTCGGATCGAGGCCGACCGTCGGCTCGTCGAGGAACAGCACCTCCGGACGGTTCAGCAGCGCGCTCGCGATCTCCAGGCGTCGCAGCATCCCTCCCGACAGCGTCCGCGCGAGGCGGTCGATCATCGACTCGAGCGCCATCGCGTCGACGACGTCTTGGATGCGCTGACGGCGCTGGGCGCGGGGCACGCCCGTGACGCGGGCGTAGAACTCGAGGTTCTCGCGCGCGCTCAGCGCGCCGTCGGCGGACAGCGCCTGCGGGACGTAGCCGATCGACGCGCGCACCGAGAGCCCGTCGGCCGCCACGTCGTAGCCCGCGACGCGCGCGCCTCCGCCGCCGGCCGGCAGCACCGTGGTCAGCACGCGCAGGGTCGTGGTCTTGCCCGCGCCGTTGGGTCCGAGCAGGCCGAAGACCTCGCCGGGCTCGACGTGAAACGAGATCCCGTCGACCGCGACGACGTCGCCGAAGCGCACGACGAGATCGGCGACCTCGACGGCGCGGCGCTCAGAGCGTGCCGGGGGCGCGACCGCCGCGGGCGGCGCCTCGCGCGCGTCAAGCATCGGCGGCGCCCGGGCCGCGGAGGGCGCCGGCGAGACGCTCGAGCGGACCGAGCGCGACCTCGAGCGCACTGCGGTCGTCGGAGCCCAGGCGCTCGAGGGCTTCGCGCAGCGCGGTCGCGCGCTCGTCGCGCCAGGTCGTCAGCCAGCGCTGCGCGCCGTCCGTCAGCGCCAGCCGTGCGACGCGGCGGTCGGCCGGATCGCGCTCGCGGCTGACGAGGCCGGCCTCGCCGAGCTGGCCGACGAGCGTGCTGACCGTGTTCGGGCTCAGGCGCAGGCGGTCCGCCGCCTCGCGCACCGACAGCCCGGGCTCGCGGTGCACGAGCCGCAGCAGCTCGATCTGCGCCCCCGTGAGCTCGCCGCCGGGCCACGGCGAGGAGGTCGAGCGGCGCAGGCCCCGGCGCAGGCCACCGACGTGCTCGAGCAGCGCGGTGGCGAGCGTCGGGCCAGTGGCGGTGGGGGTGGAGGGAGACACGCTCGGGACAGTATAGCTCTGTCGCAGAGGTATTTGCATGGAGAGCGACAACGCCCTTGACAGTCAATCATGTTGACGGTTAGCTTGCGATCCATGGCCACCGAATACGACGACCTTGTTCTCCCGGTGCTGCTCGCCGAAGCGCGGCGGGCGTTCGGCACCGCGATCCGCTCCGACCTCTCGGCAGCGGGCTTCGACGACATGCCGGCCGCGGGCGCGCGCGTCATCGGGCGCATCGCGCGCGGCGGGACGAGCGTGAGCGAGGTGGCGATGGCGTACGGCGTGACGAAGCAGGCGGGCAGCCAGCTCGTCGACGCGCTCGTGCTGCGCGGCTACGTCGAACGCGTCCCCGATCCGCAGGACCGCCGGCGGATGAACGTCGCGCTCACCGAGCGCGGCCGGGGCGCGGCCACCGTGCTGCGGGAAGCGGTCGAGCGCGTCGACCACGCGCTGCTCGAGGTGATCGACGGGCAGACGCTCGTCGCGATGCGAGCGGGGCTCGGCGTGCTGGCGGCGATCGGCTTCGGCGAGTCGCCTCCGCGTCCCGAGCTCACCGCGCCCGCGCCGGCGCACGGCGCCCCGACGCTTGGCGACGGCAAGGTCTGCTACCTCCAGATCCCCGCCGAGGACGTCCACGTGTCCGCGGACTTCTACGCGCGGGTGTTCGGCTGGGCGATCCGCCGTCGCTCCGACGGCGCGCTCGCGTTCGACGACGGGGTGGGCGAGGTCAGCGGCACGTGGGTCCTCGGCCGGCCGCCGTCGAAGGTCGCCGGGCTGCTGGTCTACGTCATGGTCGACGACGTCGCTGCCACGATCGAACGCGTGCTCGCGAACGGCGGAGCGCTGATGCGGCAGGTGGGGGGCGATGCGCCGGAGATCACGGCGCGGATCGCCGACCCCGCGGGCAACGTCATCGGCGTCATGCAGCAGTAGGACCGGCAGGGGCGAGCCGCCCGGTCCGGCCGGGTCAGACGATCGGGCCGCGCCCACCGTCGTCGGTCGCCGGCCCCAGGCTCGTGTGCGCGCGGATCTGGGCCTCGACGGCATCGGGATCGTCGGGCGTGACGAACGGCTTCACCTGTCGCCCGAGGTCGAGGATCAGCGCCGCCTTCTTGCGCGGACGCGCGGGATCGAGGCTCGCCCAGAGTCGCGGGTTCGCGGTGCCCCAGCTACGGGCTTTGCCGCGGATGGCGCTGAGCGGCACACGCCGCATCGCGCGGATCGACGTGTACGGGATGCGCTTCGTGCCCCACGGGAAGTAGTAGCCGCGAATCGAGATCGCGTCGGGCGTGCAGGTGATCCAGCGGTCGGCATAGCCGGTGCTCGTATCGTGCGCCATCCGTGGGGAGTACCCGTCTCGCCGCGCCGCGCAACCCCGCGAACTTTCTCGGTGCTCGCGGCGATTGGACGTTCAGATGACCCCCGACGACGAAGACGGCGCCGTGCTGGCGCGCTCGGTCGGCGAGCCGGCGGCGTTCGCCGCGATCTACGAGCGCCATGCCGGACACGTGCTGCGCTACGTGCGACGGCGTCTCGGGGACGCGGTGGCGGAGGACGCGACGACCGAGGTCTTCGTGCGCGCGTTCAAGCGGACGAGGGGGAGCGCCAGGTCGACGGCCGCACGGTCCGGCGGCTCGTCAGCGACAGCTCGGCCGGCGGATTTCGGCGGCTGCTGACCTACGACGTCGACCCCGACACCTTCGCGCCGATCGACGGCGACGTGCAGTTCGGACCGCCGCGTTCCGGCGTGCCCGCGATCCGCATGCACTTCGACGTCGACACCTACGAGCGCCTGCCGATCGAC
>DASXCR010000083.1:0-5905 GCA_036491075.1 Solirubrobacteraceae bacterium | reverse complement strand
AGCGGATCGCGATCGCGCTGCGGACCGCGGCCACGTAGCCGCGGCCGACCGCGCTCGGCGCCGGGCGGATCGCCGCGCACTGCGCCGCCGGCCACCCCGGCGTCCAGCACGCCGCTCCAGTCCGGCCGGGCCGTCGTGCGGAGTCCGACGGCTCGGCCCCCGGCTGGGATGATGGAGGCGATGAACCGCCGCCCGAAGCTCGAGATCGTCGCACCGGCCGCCTCGCCCGAGGAGGCCGCGGCCGTCGTCGCGGCGCTGGAGCGGTTCATGCGCGACACGGCGCCGCCGCCGGCCCCGGTCGCCCCGCCCGCCGTCACGTCGGCCTGGGCGCGCGCCGCGCTGCGCGAAGCGACCGGGCGCTCGGCCGACGAGCGCGGATGGGGTAGCTCCTAGCGCATGTTCTCGAAGATCCTGATCGCCAACCGCGGCGAGATCGCGGTCCGGATCGTCCGGGCCTGCGAGGAGCTGGGCGTGGCCTCCGTGGCCGTGTACTCCGAGCTCGACCGCGACGCGCCGCACGTCGCGCGTGCTTCGGAGGCGTACCTGCTCGGCGCCGCGGCCCCGGCCGCGTCCTACCTCGACGTCGAGCGGATCCTCGCGGTCGCTCGCGAGTCGGGCGCCGAGGCGATCCATCCCGGCTACGGCTTCCTCGCCGAGAACGCCGCCTTCGCACGCGCGTGCGGCGACGCGGGGATCGTCTTCGTCGGCCCCTCGGCGGACGCGATCGAGGCGATGGGATCCAAGACGCGCGCGCGCGAGCTCATGCAGGCCGCCGGCGTGCCGATCGTGCCGGGGACCGTCGAGCCGGTGCCGGACCTCGCGACCGCGCGCAGGATCGTCGACGACGAGATCGGCTACCCCGTCGCGGTCAAGGCGGCGGGCGGTGGCGGCGGCAAGGGCTTTCGCGTCGCGCTGTCGCAGGACGAGCTGCAGGCCGCGTTCGAGGGCGCCGCGCGCGAGGGCGAGAAGTTCTTCTCCGACGCGACCGTCTACCTCGAGCGCTACCTGCCCGACCCGCGCCACGTCGAGGTCCAGATCCTCGCCGACGGGCACGGCAGCACGATCCACCTCGGCGAGCGCGACTGCTCGATCCAGCGCCGCCACCAGAAGCTGATCGAGGAGTCGCCGGCGCCCACGTGGGTCGTCGACGACGAGCTGCGCGAGCGGATCGGGACGATCGCCGTCGAAGCCGCGCGCGCGGTCTCCTACCAGGGCGCGGGCACGGTCGAGGGCCTGCTCGCGGTGTCCGAGGACGAGTCCGCGAGCGGTGCGGCGCACGAGTACTTCTTCCTCGAGATGAACACGCGCGTGCAGGTCGAGCACTGCGTGACGGAGATGACGACGGGGATCGACATCGTCAAGGAGGGCATCCGCGTCGCGGCCGGCGAGCCGCTGTCGATCGCGCAGGAGGACGTCGTCCTGCGCGGGCACGCGATCGAGTGCCGCATCAACGCCGAGGACGCGTCGAAGCGGTTCGCCCCCGCCCCCGGCGCGATCGGCTCCTACGTCGAGCCGTCGGGCCCCGGCGTGCGCGTCGACTCCGGCGTGCGCGCCGGCAGCGTCGTCTCGCCGATGTACGACCCGATGGTCGCCAAGCTGATCGTCTGGGACGCCGACCGCGAGCAGGCGACGGCGCGCATGCTGCGAGCGCTGGGCGAGTACGAGATCGAGGGCCTGAAGACGCTGATCCCGTTTCACCGTGCGCTGCTGGCCACCGAGCAGTGGGCGCGCGGCGAGACCTGCCGCGATCTGCTCGAGGACCGTGCGTGGCTGAAGACGCTCGCCTTCGAGGCGCCCGCCCCCAAGCCCGATGCCGACGCGGACGGCGACGGCGCGGCCGCGCAGGCCGTCGAGCACGACTACACGGTCGAGGTCTCGGGTCGCCGCTTCGACGTGCGCGTCATCGGGCCGCCGTTGCGGATCGGCGCCGCTGCCGGATCGGACGGCGCCGCGCCCGCCGGCGCCGCCAAGCCGGCGCGCACCGCCCCGACCAAGCGCCAGCGCGCCGCGCGCGGCGGCGACACGCTGGCGTCGCCGATGCAGGGCAACGTCTGGAAGCTGCACGTCCGCGAGGGGCAGGAGGTCGCCGAGGGGGAGGTGATCGCGATCATCGAGGCGATGAAGATGGAGAACGAGGTCGCCGCGCACAAGGGCGGCGTGATCGCCGAGCTGCCGGTCGCCGAGGGCGACTCGGTGCGCAGCGGCGACGTGCTCGCGGTCATCAGGGACGCCGCGCCGTGAGCGCTCGCGCCTGGCTCGCGCAGCCCGGGGAGGCCGGGACCGTGGCCGCGCTGCTCGTCGGATTCCGCGATCACCTGGGACACGACTGGCCGTCGGCGAACGCGTTCCTCGCGTCGGTGCAGCGGCTGTTCGACGACGCCGACGCCGAGTTCCTGCTCGCCGCGCGCGACGAAGACTCGCCGCCCGCCGGCGTACTGCAGCTGCGCTTTCGCTTCAGCGTCTGGAAGGCCGCGCCGGACGCCTGGCTCGAGGACCTGTTCGTCCGCGCGGACGCGCGCCGCAGCGGCGTCGGCGAGGCGCTGCTCGAGCTCGCCCTGGCGCGCGCGACCGAGCGCGGCTGCAAGCGCATCGAGCTCGACACGAACGAGGAGAACGCGGCCGCGCTCGCGCTCTACGAGCGCCACGGCTTCTCTCCGCGAGCCAAGGGCGGGCCCGGTCGCGACCTGCTGCTCGGCCGCCCGCTGCACTGATCGGGCCCGCCAGGTCGCAGCGGGGAGGGAGCCGCGATGCCCGCCGTAGGTGCGGCGTAAGCGGCCGGCCGTCCGTGTCGCGGGCGTCGGCTTGACGAGGGACAGCGAAGCAGGTCGACGGACCGCCTACCGTCGCATCGCGCACACTTCGCGGACCTCGGCTCGGCCTGAGTGCACCGACTCTCGATCCGGGCTCAGGTCAGGGCAGGCGTCCGTTGATCCCGAGCGCCGCGAGCATCGCGGCCGCGAGCGCCAGCAGCCCGGCACCCGCGAAGTCGACCGTGATCTGGCGCTGCTCGGGCTTCGTGCCGATCTGCGAACCGAGCTTCTCGTAGATGCCGCCGAGCTGGTCGGAGTCCTGCGCCTTGAAGGACGCGCCGCCCGACAGCGACGCGATCCGCCCGAGCGCCTGCGGGTCCGGCGGCACCGGCAGCGTCTGCGGGATCCCGTCCGGTCCGGTCGCCGTGATCGAGCCGTTCGGCGTGCCGAGGGCCACGGTGTAGATCGGGACGTGCTGGTGGCCCGCCTCGGTCGCGACGTCGTAGGCCGCCGTGCCGTCCGTCGCCGAGCCGTCGGACAGCAGGATGATCGCCGACGGCGGGCGGCGCACCGAGTTGTCGAGGCCGAGCTTGAGGTCGTCCATCGCGGTCGCGAGGCCCGCGCCCGTCGACGTGCCGGCGATCGGCTGCAGCTGCTTGAGCGCCGCCGAGACGAGGCCGTGGTCCGTCGTCGGCGTCTGCAGCGTCTGCGCGGAATCGGAGAACGAGACGAGGCCGACGCGCAGCTTGCTCGGCACCTTGTCGAGGAACGTCTGCGCGGCCGCGCGCGCGGCCTGCAGCCGCGACGGGTCCACGTCGGTCGCCTCCATCGAGCGCGAGACGTCGGTGACGAGCACCACCGACGCGCGCTCGATCGGCACCCCAACCGTGTGCTGTGGGCGCGCGAGCGAGAGCGCGAGCAGGGTGAGCGCGAGCAGGAACAGGCCGAACGGGAGGTGGCGCCGCCACGGCGGCTCCTCGCCCGCGATCGCGGCGAGCGTCGAGATCGCCGTGTAGCGCACGGGGTAGCGATGGCGGCGGCGCTGCGCGGCGACGTGCGCGAGCAGCGCCAGGGGCACCACGGCGAGGCACAGCAGCGCGAGCGGCGAGATGAAGCTCATCGCAGCGCCCGCCCGAGCGCGCGCAGCCAATCGCCCTGCGTCGAGAGCACGACGTGGCCGGCGCCGGCGCGGCGCAGCCCGTCCGCGACGCCCCGGCGCTCGTCGGCGGCGGCCGCCGCGAAGCGGTCGCGCAGCGCGCGCCGCGACGTGTCGACCTCGAGCTGGCGGCCCGTCTCCGGGTCGACGAGCGACAGCCGGCCGACCGGCTCGAGGCGCTCCTCGCGCGGGTCGCGGATCTCGACGGCAAGCACCTTGTGGCGCCCCGCGAGCGCGCGCATCGGGCGCTGCCAGGCGAGATCCTCGCGGAAGTCCGAGATCACGACGACGAGCCCCGGCTGGCGGGCGACGCGCCCGACGCGATGCAGGATCGGAGCGAGGCCGCGACCGGGCGCGCCGTCGACCGCGACGCCGTCCTCCAGCAGCCGGCGCAGGCCGAGCTTCGCGTGCGGGCCGCCGCGCGGCGGCAGCGACCGTTCGGCACCGCCGACCGTCGAGACCGCCAGCCGGCCGCCGTGGCGCGTCGCGGCGCGAGCGACCACCTGGGCGACCCCCTCGGCGACGTCGGACTTCAGCCGGTCGGCGGTGCCGAACGCCATCGACGCCGAGACGTCGAGCACGAGCCACGTCGTGAGGATCCGCTCGGGCACCTGCAGGCGCACGTGGGCGATCCCCGTGCGCGCACTCGCGGCCGGGTCGAGCTGGCGCACGTCGTCGCCGACCTGGTAGGGCCGCAGCTGCGCGAGCTCGGTGCCGCTGCCGACGCCCGGGGCGAGGCGGTCACCGGGCAGCACCCCCGCGCCGCGCCGCGCGAGCGACAGCGCGAGCGCGTCGACGAGCGGGGCGGGGATCGGCCCCGGCCCCTGGCGCGCCGGAGGCACGCGCAGCGATGCGTGTGGCGGTGCGGGCATCCGGCGCGCCGCCTACGCGGCCTGGTGCTCCGTGGGCAGCGGCGCGGCGTGCCCGGAGGCGAGCGTGCCGAGGATGCGAGCGAGGATGTCGTCGGTCGTGACACCGTCCGACAGCGCGTCGTAGGAGAGCACGATGCGGTGGCGCAGGACGTCCGGCGCGAGGTCGCGGACGTCGTCGGCGAGCACGTGCCGGCGACCGCGCAGCAGCGCGAGCGCACGCGCCGCCGAAACCATGCCGATCGCGCCGCGCGGGCTCGCGCCGTACTGGATCTGGGACGACAGCTCGCCGAGCCCGTAGCGCTCGGGGTTGCGGGTGGCGTCGACGAGCTGGACGGCGTAGGCGACGACCTCGCGATCGACGAAGATCTCCTCGACCGCGCGCTGGAAGCGCACGAGCTCCGCCATCGACAGGCGTACCTGGACGTCCTCGGACGGGCGCAGCGAGCGGCCGACGATCGAGGCCTCCTCGCCGAGCGTCGGGTAGTCGACGAGCACCTTGAAGAGGAAGCGGTCGATCTGCGCCTCCGGCAGCGGGTACGTGCCCTCGGACTCGATCGGGTTCTGGGTCGCGAGCACGAGGAACGGATCCGGCACGGCGAAGCTCTCGGTGCCGATCGTGACCTGGTGCTCCTGCATGACCTCCAGCAGCGCCGACTGCACCTTCGCCGGCGCGCGGTTGATCTCGTCGGCGAGCAGGAAGTTGCCGAAGACCGGGCCGAGCTCGACGTCGAAGCGGCCGTGGTCGGGGCGGTAGATGCGCGTGCCGACGAGGTCGGCGGGCACGAGGTCGGGCGTGAACTGGATGCGCCGGAACGTGCCGCCCATGACGTTGGCGAGGGTGCGCACGGTCAGCGTCTTCGCCAACCCGGGCACGCCCTCGAGCAGCACGTGGCCGCCTGCGAGCAGCGCGACGAGCAGGCGCTCGAGCATCGCGTCCTGGCCGACGATGACGCGCTTGATCTCGTACAGCGCCTCCTCGAGGGCCTGGCGCGGCGCGCGTTCGCCGTCGTCGCCGGCATCGGGCGGGTGCGGGTGCATCGTGCTCATCGGGTCGTTTCCTTTCGCATCGAGTCAGACAAGCCGGCGAAACCAGAGCAGGGACATCAGCGCGCCGGCGACCATCAGGA
>DASXCR010000082.1:0-21980 GCA_036491075.1 Solirubrobacteraceae bacterium | reverse complement strand
GGCATCGTCGCCTTCGGGCGCAGCTTCCCGCGCGACGAGCAGCGCGCCGCACGCGCGACGGACTACGTGCTCGGCCTGGCGGCTGACACCCCGCGCGTGAAGCGGATCTACCTCTACAACTGGACCGGCTCGGCGCCGGGGGCGCGCTTTGACTCCGGCCTGATCGGGCCGGACGGCAAGCCGCGGCCGGCGTACAAGGTGCTGCTGGGGGCACTCGGCGGCTGAGGCCGGAGACGGTCGGCTGGTCGCGGTGCTGGGTGCCGGGGGTGGGTCCGGCCACCGGGCAGCGGCGAGCGGTGCGCGGGCCTACGCCTGGCCGGCACCGGCCTCCAGCCGGGCGACGAGCTCGTCGAGGTGCAGCTCCTCGAGACCCTGGCCGACGGCCTCGAGCTCGGACGCGCAGAGCTCGACGAGGGTGCGGCCCTCCTTGCAGAGGTCGAGCGTCTCGCGCAGGCCGGCCTCGCCGGAGTCCAGGCGCTTGATGATCGCCTCCAGGCGCGCGGTGGCGGCCTCGTAGGTCAGGGTCTGCTGGGGCTCGTTCATGCGTCGGGGTCGATCGTCGCAGCCACGGCGGCGTCCTTGAAGCGCAGCGTGACGGCGCGCGCGCCGCGGGCCGCGGCGGCCGTCGTCACGGGCTCCCCGGCGCCATCGGTGACGAGCGCGTAGCCGCGCTCGAGCGTGCGTGCCGGGTCGTGCGCCGCGAGCGCCAGGGCGAGCGCCTGCAATCCGCTCGCGCGGCGGGCGCCGAAGGACGCCGCGTGCGCCTTGCGGTCGAGCACGAGCGCGCGCCGTGCGGTGCGCGACCGCTCGCCGTCGATCCTGCGCCGGCCCGCGGCACGGATCTCGCGCAGGTCCTGATGACGCCGCGCGCGTTCGCGGGCGACGTGCTCGCCGGGGGCGCGCGACAGCCGCACGAGCGCCTGTGCGCGCTGCAGCAGCGCCCGCCGGCCGTGGACGCTGAGCCGCCGCGCCGCCGCGAGCAGCGCCGGGCGCGCGAGCAGCGGGCGCCGGCTGTGGACGGTGAGCCGCTGCGCTGTCGCGAGCAGCACCGGCCGTGCCAGCCGGGCGCGACGGCCGTGGACGCTCAGGCGCCGTGCGAGCGCGGCCGCGTCGGCGCGCGCCTGCGCGCAGTGCACGGGTACCGCCGACTCGGCGGCGTGCGTCGGCGTCGAGCAGCTCAGCGCCGCGACGTCGTCGATCAGCGTGCGATCGGTGTGATGGCCGACGGACGCGATCACGGGGACGTTCAGCAGCGCGACCGTGCGACACAGCGTCTCGTCGCAGAAGCAGAAGAGGTCCGCGAGCGAGCCGCCGCCGCGCGCGACGACGATGACGTCGACCGCGGCGGTCGCCGCGAGATCCTGCAGCGCGGCCGCGATCCGCGGCGCGGCGTGGCGATCCTGGACGGGAGCGAACGCCCACACGAGCCGCCCCGACCACCCCCGCCGGCGCAGCCCGGCGAGGACGTCGTCGCGCGCCTTGCCGCCCTCCCCGGTCACGACCCCGATCGTGCGCGGCAGCGCCGGGCGCGCCAGCAGCTTCTGGGGCGTGAACAGGCCCTCGGCGTCGAGCGCCTTGCGCAGGCGGTCGAGCTGGGCGAGCAGGTCCCCCTCGCCGGCGACGCGCAGCTTCGCGACCGCGAACGAGAACGCGGGCGACGAGGTCCGGCTGCCGGGGTAGTAGTCCAGGCCTCCGCCGACCACGACCTGCGAGCCGTCGGCGAGCGCGCGCTCCCCGAGCGCCAGCGCGTCGTAGTCGTCGCGCCACATCGAGCACGGCAGCGCGCCGTCCACGTCGCGCAGCTCGAAGTACACCTTCACGCGGCTGACGCGCAGGTTCCAGACCTCGCCGAAGAGCTGCACGCGGACGCGGTCGCGCAGGTGGTCGCGCAGCCGCGCCGCGTAGCGCCCGACGCCGAAGGGCCCCGGAAGGGCGCTGCCGTCGATCCCGGCGGGCGTCGTCGTCGGCTCGAGCATCTCCGCCAAGTCTCGCGCATCGGCCGGAGGTCCACGGGCGATCAGCGTGCGGTCGCCCGCGCTGCTCGCGCCGGGCCGAGCGGACAGCGCCTTTCGAGCGCCCGGCGTGTGCGATCAGGGGGTGGGTCGGCAGCGCGCGTGCGGGCCGGGCGGGCAGCCCCATTCGACCAGCGGCGCGGTCAGTGTGCGGTCGGCAGCGCGCCCGCCGCGGCGAGCGTGACCGACGCCAGCGTCCGCATGCCGGGCTCGGCCTCGTGGCCGCGTACCTCGCCGCTCAAACCGAGCGCCGTCAGGCGTGCGATCTCGCGCTCGCCCTCGATCCGCGCCGGGTGATCGGCGGGCAGGCCACGGATGAGCTTCGCGATGCGGTTGCGCAGCTGCAGCGCGAAGTGCGGGGTCGACGCGCCCATCAGCTGGCGCACGTCGTCGAGCGTCACGTGATGGTCGGCGCGAACGCGGTCGGGATGCTCGGCTTGGCTCACGGTGATCTAGGGTGTCGCGGGGGAGTCGGGCGTGCGGACCGGCACGATCTCCAGCAGGGCGTCGATGCGGGCCTGCTCGGCGGCCGAGATCGAGGCGTCGTTGCCGATGATCCAGGCGTGATTGTAGACCCCGGTCACGGGATCGCTGTTGTAGCCGGGCTGGATGTCGAGCAGGTACTGCTGGACGACCTGCGGCAGCGTCTTGGCGTCGTCGAGCAGCAGCATCGGCCCGTAGGTCCCGGAGGCCGACAGCGGTGCCGCGGCGGCGGCATCCAGCGGGCGGCCGACGCGCGTGAACACGAGCCCGTGACCCGGGTCGACCACCCCCCATCCGAAGCCGTTGTCGTGGTAGCGGGCGGCGGCGATCGCGTTGGAGACCGGGTCCTTGCCGCCGAAGCGCTTGACCGTTCCCAGGCGGCGCAGCTGCTGCGTGACGGCCGGCGAGATCACCGAGGACGGGCCGAGGACGTAGATGCGCGGGCGCGAGAGGCCCCCGAGCGCGGCGAGCGCGGCACGGGTCTCCGGCGGGACGGCGTTCTTCGTGACGAACAGCACCGGGCTGCCGGACTTCGCGGCGTACGACGCCGCGGGCGCGGCGTACGCCGGATCGTCCGCGCTCGCGATCAGGACGTTCGTGCTCTTGCCGGGCTTCGCCGAGTGCACGAGCGCCGCGATCGCGCGCGTCAGCCCGAGGGCGCCGTTGCCGACGACGTCGCTGCTCTTGTAGCCCGACGGCTTGGCGACGTTGCCGATGCGGATGACCTGCGCCTTGCCGGCCGCGTCGGAGCCCGGCGGCCGCAGCGCGTTCAGCGCGTCGCTGGAGGGGCTCGGCATGTCGGTGCCGTCGGTGAACAGCAGCGGCGCGTTGAAGGGCGGGGCCATCAGCGCGCTGGCGGCGACGGCGACCCGCCAGTCGCCCTTGTCGACGAGCGTGATCGCGCCGGGGCGGCGCAGCGGATCGGGGAAGACCGCCCGCGCGACCGCGGCGGCGAGGTCGGTCGAGCTCGTGCTCGGGATGCGCGTCGTGTTCTTCGACGCGGTGTCCGGGAAGCCCAGGTTCGCGGGCGCGGCGCGCTGCGGCGCCACGAGCGACGGGCGCTCGACGTCCGTCGCCGAGGTCTCGCGACCGCAGCCGGCGACCGCGACGGCGGCGACGAGCAGCACTCCGGCTAGCCTCGGGCTCGGCATCGATCGGCACATTAGCGGTCGCCCCGGAACGCAAACCCCACCGTGGGCACCGATCCGGCCCGACGGACCCCGCTGTCCGGCGTGCTAGAAATGACGCGGACCCAATTCTCCCGAGGAGGCGCAATGGCCGGAATGGCCGGGCGGATGTCGACCGTCATCAAAGCGAAGGTCTCGAAGCTGCTCGACAAGGCCGAGGACCCTGGCGAGACGCTCGACTACAGCTATCAGAAGCAGCTCGAGTCGCTGCAGAACGTCAAGAAGGGCATCGCCGACGTCGTCACGGCGAAGAAGCGTCTCGGGATGCAGGCGTCCAAGCTCGAGCAGTCCGTGGTCAAGCTCGACACCCAGGCACGCCAGGCGCTGGCCGCCGGCAACGAGGAGCTCGCCCGCACCGCGCTCGAGCGCAAGCAGATCGCGCAGACCGAGCTGCAGAGCCTCGACCAGCAGGTCACCGAGCTGCAGTCCCAGCAGGACAAGCTGATCGAGTCCGAGAAGCGCCTGCGCGCGAAGATCGAGGCCTTCCGGACGAAGAAGGAGGTCATCAAGGCGCAGTACTCCGCCGCCGAGGCGCAGGTGCGCATCTCCGAGGCCGCGACGGGAGTCGGCGAGGAGATGGCCGACGTCGGCCTGGCGATGCAGCGCGCCGTCGACAAGACGGAGAACATGAAGGCGCGCGCATCGGCCGTCGAGGAGCTCGAGGCCGCGGGCACGTTCGAGGATCTCACGCAGCTCGGCGACGGTCCCGACGACATCGATCGCCAGCTCGCGCAGATCGGCGCCGGCGGCATGGTCGACGACGAGCTGTCGAAGATGAAGGCGGAGCTCGGCGTGGGCGCACCGGCACCCGCGCCGGGTGAGCTCGGCGCCGGCGAGCCCAGCGGCTCGGCCGGGTCCGGCGAGGCACCCGCATGATCGTCCGCGTCATGGGGGAGGGGCAGTACCGCCTCTCCGACGACTGCGTCGCGCACGTCAACGAGCTCGACAACGCGGTCGTCGCGGCGGTCGAGGCCGACGACGAGGACGCGTTCCACGCGGCGTTCGAGGAGATGCTCGACGTCATCCGCAGGGAGGGCGAGAACGTCGGCGACGACGAGATCGAGACGTCGGACGTCATCGTCCCGCCCTCGGACACCTCGTTCGCGGAGGCCGCGGCGGAGTTCACGGGCGAGGGCCTGATCCCGGATTGAGCGGGGGCGAGGTCGCGCCGCGCGGCGGGGCAGCCCGGGGGTCTCCGGGCTAGATCGGCGTGCCCCAGAGCGGGAACCAGCGCTCGAGCTCGGGCTCGATCGGGAGCTCGGAGTCGATGATCGCCTTGACCTGCAGCTCGCGCTCCCCGTCGCGCTGGTTGGGTCCGGCGGGAACGAACGGGTACCAGTAGCCGCGCTTGTAGTTGTAGATGAAGTACACGGCGCGGCCCTTGGACTCCTTGAAGGAGAAGACCGCCGCGAGCACGCGGTCGCCGTAGCCGCCGACGGCGAGCGCGTCGCTGACCGCGTTGACGCCGACCACGAGGTCCTCGATGTCGGGGTCGTGCAGGATCATCCAGCGGTAGCCGTGCTCGTCGTCGCTCGTGTCGATCGTCGTGCCGGTGTCCTCGCCCGTGCCGCGCAGGATCTCCTCCATCTCGCTGGCGATCGACTCGAAGTCGGCCGTCGCCAGCGGCTGGAACATGATCCCCGCAACGCCCTTCGTGACGATCCCGTGGCCGGTGTCGAGCGTGACGTACGCCGTCGACAGGGCGAACAGCCGGTCGGGCGCGGGACCCTTGAGCTTCTTCTTGCCGCCGAGCAGTGCGTCGAGGAAGCCCACGCCCGCAGCCTACGCGGCGGCGAGCGTGCCGGTCTGCAGCCGGCGCTCGTAGCCCATCAGCTTCTCGATGCGCTGCTCCAGCGGCGGGTGCGTCGAGAACAGCCCCATCAGGCCCTTCTTGGCGGCGGGGGGGAAGATGTAGAACGCGCTCAGCTCGCTGCTGGCGACGCGCAGGTCCTGCTGCGGCAGGCGCCCCATGCCGGACTCGATCTTGCGCAGCGCCGAGATCAGCGCGCTCGGGCGGCCGGTGACGAGCGCGGAGCCGCGATCGGCCGCGAACTCGCGGTAGCGCGACAGGGCCATCATCAGGAAGTAGGACACGACGTAGACGACGAGCGAGATCGCGATCACCGCGAAGATCCCCGGGCCGTCGTCGTCGTCGCTGCTGCCGCCGTACCCGCCACCGCCGCCGAAGAAGAAGCCGAACTGCAGGATCAGCGCGGCGACCGACGCGAAGAACGAGGCGATGGTCATGACCATCACGTCGCGGTTCTTGACGTGCGAGAGCTCGTGCGCCATGACGCCCTCGAGCTCGGCGGGCGTCAGCATGTTCATGATCCCGGTCGTCGCGCAGACCGTCGCGGACTTCTGCGAGCGGCCGAGGGCGAACGCGTTGGGCATGTTCGTGTGCGCGACCGCGACCTTCGGCTTGGGCAGGTCGGCTTGGATGCAGAGCCGCTCGATCATCGCGTGCAGCTCGGGCGCCTCCTGCGCCGTGACCTCGCGCGCGCCCATCGCGTGCAGCGCGAACTTGTCCGCGCTGAAGAGCTGAAACAGCGCGAGCCCGCCACAGATCACGAGGATCACGGGCCCGCTCGCCCGGGTTGCGGTGATCAGCACGCCGGCGAACACCACGTACAGCGCGCCGAGCAGGAAGATGGTGAGCAACATCCGGCTCTGCAGGCCCGGATCGCGACCGAACGATGTCTTCGTGGCAGGCATCCGTCCATTCTCGCAAACCGGCCGTGCGGGCCGGCCGGGAGGCGCGGGCGGCGCGATCGCCGCAGGCGGGCGTCGCCGGCCGGCGGGTGATTCGGCCGGAGGGCGCGGGCGAGCCGTCACACGCCGTCGTGACCGGCGAGGTTCGACGCGCCAACCGTCGCGGCGGGTAGCGTTGGCGATCGATGAAGCCCGAGATCAACGTCCTCGGCCTGTCTGTGAAGACGTTCGGCCTGTGCTTCGGCTCGGCGTTCATCGTCTCCGGGGCGATGATCACGCGCCGCCTGAAGGAGCTCGGGCGCCCGCCGGACTGGGCCTACGAGATGGTCTTCGCGGCGCTCGTCGGTGGGCTCGTCGGCGCTCGCGGGTACTGGCTGCTCGGGCACACGAGCGAGGTCTCGCACGACCTCGTCGGCAGCATCTTCGGCGGCTCGGGCCTGGTCTGGTACGGCGGCGCGCTCGGGGGCGCCGCGGGCGTGCTCCTGTGGGCCCGCCGGCGCGGGATGTTCAACCTGCAGCTCGTCGATCTCTGCTCGCCGGCGCTGGCGATGGGCTACGCCGTCGGGCGCATCGGCTGCCAGGTCTCGGGCGACGGCGACTACGGCAAGGCGAGCAGCCTGCCGTGGGCGATGGCCTATCCCCACGGGATCGTGCCGACCACGACGGTCGTCGGGCCCACCCCGATCTACGAGACGCTGACGATGGGCCTCGTCGCGTGGGCGCTGTGGCGTTCGCGCGAGTCGCTGCGGCCGGGGGTGCTGTTCGCCTGCTACCTGTTCGCCGCGGGCACCGAGCGCCTGCTCGTCGAGTTCGTCCGCCGCAACCCGGCGGTCTTCGCGGGGCTCACCGAGGCCCAGCTGTCGAGCGTCGTGATGATGGTCGCCGGGACGATCTGGATCGTCGCTGCGGCGCGGTCGGGCGGCCTGCGCCCGGCGTCGCATGGCGCCGCGGTGCGGCCGGTCACGACCTAGCGGCTCGAACGAACGAGTGGCGCGGAGCAGCGCCCGCGGCGGGGGAGGCGTGCCCGCTCAGCGAGGCGCGCCGGTGACCACGCGCGCCGGCCTCAGCGCGGCGCGCCGAGCGCCTCCATCGGTGAGCGGCGCGCGCCGCTCGCGCCCCGCGGGGTGCGCGGCGCGGCGATCGCGGCGAGCGCGTAGAGCGCGACGGCGGCGAGCGCCACCGAGCCGCTGGCCGCCACGTCGAGCTCGGAGCTCGCGACGAGCCCGAGCAGCCCGGACAGCGACCCGAGCCCCGCCGCCAGCAGGATCTGCGCGCGCAGGCTGCGCCCGACGCGCATCGCCGCGGCCGCCGGCGCGACGAGCAGCGCGAACACGAGCAGGTTGCCGAGGCTCAGCACCGCCGCGACGACCGCGATCGCCAGCAGCGCCAGCAGCGCGAGCTCGACGCGCGGGGGCTGCACGCCGAGCGACGGCGCCGAGACCGGATCGAAGACCGCGACGGCGAGCCGCCGGTGGCCGACCGCCAGGCATGCCCCGACAGCCACGGCGAGCCCGCCGGCCGTGAGGAGATCCGAGGTCGCCGTGCCGAGCAGGTCGCCGAACAGCAGCCGGTCGATGCCGACCGGAACCTGGGGGGAGAGCGCGAGCACGGCGCCGAGGCCGAACGCGGTCGTGACGACGACGCCGACGGCGATCTCCGAGCCGACCCGCGCGTCGCGCGTCGCGAGCGCGATCAGCGCCGCGGTGACGAGCACGCCGCCCGCGGCGCCGAGCAGCAGCGGCGCGCCGGCGAGCGACGCGAGCACGAGCCCGGGCAGCATCGCGTGCGCGAGCGACTCCGCGGCGTAGGCGTGACGCAGGTGCAGCAGCCAGACGCCGAGCGCGCCGCAGGCCGCGCCGAGCACGACGATCTCGAGCAGCGCGCGCTGCAGCAGGCCGGAGTGCAGGATCGCCATCAGGGCGTCCCCGCCGCGGTCCCGGCCGTCGTGCGCCGCCCAGCCTGGTGGCGCGCCATCAGTGCGGGTGGTGCTGGATCGCGACCGCCCGGTGGCCGCAGTCGAGCATCACGATCTCGGCGCCGTAGGTCGCCTCGAGCACGGCGTTCGTCAGCGTCTGCGAGGGCGGCCCGTAGGCGACCTGCTCGCCGCGCAGGCACAGCACGCGATCCCAGCGACGCGCCTGGTCGACGTCGTGCGTCGCGATCAGCAGGACGCGACCCTCGGCGCGCAGCTCGTCGAGGATCCCCATGATCGCCCGCTCGCTCGTCTGGTCGACGCCCGCGAACGGCTCGTCGAGCAGCAGCACGCCCGCGTCCTGGACGAGCGCGCGGGCGATCAGCACGCGCTGGCGCTGGCCGCCCGAGAGCGTCCCGAAGCGCTTGCGCTCGTGCTCGGCGAGGCCGACGCGCGCAAGCGACGCGCGGGCGAGCGCGCGGTCGGCCGCGGCGACGCGCCGGTACCACGGGGTGCGCGCGTAGGCGCCCATCAGGGCGACGTCGAGCGCGCTGACGGGGAAGTCCAGCCGCGAGCGCTCGGTCTGCGGCACGTAGGCGACGGCGCCGCCGATCGCGATCTCGCCGGCCGCGGCCGCGAGCTCCCCGAGCAGCGCCCGGAAGAGCGTCGTCTTGCCGCCGCCGTTGGGACCGAGCACGGCGATCGCCTGGCCGGCACGCGCCTCGAAGCCGACGCCGCGCAGCGCCGGCGGCCCCGCGCCGTAGGACGCGGCGAGACCCGCGACCACCACGTGCGCGTCCACCGGCCGGCGCTCGCCGGCGCTGGCGGAGAAGGTGCGATCGGCGGTCACGGCGGTCACGGCGCCACGCTCACGGCGCCGCGGCGCCCGGCAGCCGCGGAGGCCAGCGCGGCGACCCCGAACGCGCTTCCGCCGACGAGGGCGATCGCCGGGCCGGGGGGAAGGTCGAGGTGGTAGGACAGCAGCAGCCCGCCGACGCTCTCGGCGGCCGCGAGCGCGACCGACATGGTGAGCAGCGATGCCAGCGACCCGGTGACCAGCCGCGCCGTCGCCGCCGGGACGACGAGCAGCGTGCTGACGAGCAGCGCGCCGACCGCGGGCAGGACGGCCACGACGCTCGCGGCGAGCAGCGCGAGCAGCAGCCAGTCCCCGCGGGCGCCGCGCACGCCGAGCGCCGGCGCGCCGGCTGGGTCGAAGCCCGTCGCAAGCCACGTGCGGGCGAGCGCCGCGGTCGCGACCGTCGCCGCGACGGCCGCGGCGGCGGCGAGCCAGAGATCGGCGTCGCTGAGGCCGAGCAGCGTGCCGAACAGCAGCCGGTCGACGCCGACCCCGGAGGGGTAGACGTCCGACGCGAGCACGCTGCCGAGGGCGAGCGCACCGGCGAGCAGCAGGCCCGTCGCCGTGTCGGCGTTCGTCTCGCCGCGCCGCGTGAGCCGCGACAGCAGGCCCGCGAACCCGAGGCCCGCGGCCAGCGCGGCGAGCGGCGGCGCGATCCCCCACGGGCCGGCCACGACGAGGCCGGGGAACGTCGCGCTGCCGACGGCGTGGGCGAAGAACGCCAGGCGGCGCAGCACGATCCAGGCGCCGAGCAGGCCACCTGCGACCGACAGCGCCACTGCCGCGAGCAGCGCACGCTGCATGAACGGAGCGGACAGCGGGTCGGTGAGCCAGCGCACGCCGGGAGACACTATCGAAAATGGTTCTCACTTAGCGAGGGTCTCCCGAGGCGGGTCACATGCCAGCGGACGGCGTACTCTGCGCTCGACATGCCGCCCACCCGGACCCGCACCCAGCTCTCGCAGGCCTACCCGCTCGCGAGCCGCGTCGACGAGGACGGCCGGCTTCGGCTCGGCGGCTGCGACGCGCTCGAGCTCGCGCGCGAGTTCGGCACGCCGGCCTACATCGTGGTCGAGGACGACCTGCGCGCGCGGGCGCAGACGTTCGTCGAGGCCTTCCGCGCGCGGACGAAGAACTTCGACGTGCTCTTCGCCTCGAAGGCGTTTCCCTGCACGGCCGTCTACGAGGTGCTCGCCTCCGAGGGCCTGGCCTGTGACGTCGCGTCCGGCGGCGAGCTCGCGCTCGCGCTCAAGGGCGGCTTCGATCCGGCCCGCATCTACATGCACGGCAACGCGAAGTCGCTCGCCGAACTGCACGAGGCCCGTGCCGCGGGCGTCGGGCACGTCGTGATCGACAACGCCGACGAGATCGAGCGCCTCGAGGCGGTCGTCGCCGACGGCACGCCTCAGCCCGTGCTGCTGCGCGTCACGCCCGACGTGCGCGGCGAGACGCACGACATGATCTCGACCGGCCAGGCCGACTCGAAGTTCGGCTTCTCGATGCTCGACGCCCCGGCGGCGATCGCCCGGGTGCAGGGGTCGCCCCAGCTCGATCTGCAGGGGCTGCACATCCACATCGGGTCGCAGCTGCTCGAGCTCGACCCGTTCCGGCGCGCGATAGCGGCGATCGCCACGCTCGGCGACTTCGGCACGTACAACCTCGGCGGCGGGCTCGGGGTGGCCTACACCGCCGAGCTCGAGCCGCCGCGGATCGCCGACTACGTCGCGGCGAAGGTCGACGCCGCCACGCGCGCCTTCGGTCCGGGCAAGCGGCTGTTGGAGGAGCCCGGCCGCGCGCTCGTCGCGAACTCGACCGTGACGCTCTACACGGTGCAGAGCGTCAAGCGCAACGTCTCGACGTGGGTGGCGGTCGACGGCGGGATGTCCGACAACCTGCGCCCGATGCTCTACGGCGCGGTGTACGAGGCGCAGATCGCCGACCGCTTCGGTGGTGGGACGCCGTCCAAGCTGACCGGCAAGCACTGCGAGTCCGGCGACGTGATCGTCGGGGACGTCGAGCTGAACGATCCGCGCGTCGGCGACGTCGTCGTGACGCCGGCGACCGGCGCCTACGGCCATGCGATGGCCAACAACTACAACGGCGTGCCGCGCCCGCCCGTCGTGTTCGTCGCCAACGGGGACGCGCGCCTCGTCGTCCGGCGCGAGACCTATGAGGACCTCGCCGCGCGCGACGTCGATGGCTGACTCCGTGCGGCCCTTTCGCATCGGCCTGCTCGGTCACGGCACGGTCGGCGGCGCGTTCGAGACCCTGCTCGGCGAGCGCGCGGACCACATCGCCGCGATCACCGGGCTGCGGCCGCAGATCAGCGGCGTCCTGACGCGCTCGCGCGGCGACTTCGCCGAGATCCTCGCCGGCTGCGACCTCGTCGTCGAGCTCATGGGCGGCCTCGATCCGGCCCGCGACTACGTGCTGCGCGCGATGCGCGACGGCAAGCACGTCGTGACGGCCAACAAGCAGCTGCTCTCCCACCACGGCGAGGAGCTGTGGGCGGTGGCGCGCGAGTACGGGGTGCAGCTGCGCTTCGAGGCGTCGGTCGCCGGCGTCGTGCCCGTCATCCGCGTGCTGCAGGAGTCGCTGGCGGGCGCGCACGTCGATCGCATCCACGGGATCGTCAACGGCACGACGAACTACATCCTCTCCGAGATGGCGAGCACGCGCTGCTCCTACGCCGACGCGCTCGCCGGCGCACAGCGCCTGGGCTACGCCGAGGCCGACCCCAGCGACGACGTCAACGGCAAGGACGCGGCCGCGAAGATGGCGATCCTCGCGCGCCTGGCGTTCGACACCCCAGTCCACATCGACCAGGTCACGTTCGAGGGCATCGAGCTGATCACGTCGGAGGACATGGGGTACGCCGAGGAGTTCGGTCTCGGCCTGAAGCTGATCGGGACCGCCGAGCGCATCGACGGGCGGCTCGCCGTCCGCGTGCACCCGGCGTTCCTCTACGAGGGGCACCCGCTGGCGAGCGTGCACGGCCCGTTCAACGCGATCACGGTCGAGTCCGAGGCGATCACGGAGATCACGATGTCGGGCCCGGGGGCCGGTGGCCCGCAGACCGCGAGCGCCGTGCTCGGCGACGTCATCAGCGCGATGATCCCGCCGGCCTCGACCCCCGAGACGACGCAGGCGCTCGAGATCGTCGACGACGTCGAGTCGGCGTTCTACCTGCACATGGAGGTCGCCGACCGGCCGGGCGTGCTGGCCGCAGTCGCCCAGATCCTCGGCGAGCACGGGGCGTCGATCAAGTCCGTCGTGCAGAAGGGCCTCGGCGAGCGCGCGCGGCTGGTGATGGTCGTGCACCCGCTGCTCGAGTCGAGCTTCTTCGCCGCGGTCGGCGAGATCGGCGAGCTGGACTTCATGCGCTCGCCGCCGCGCGCGATCCGCGTGATCGAGGAGCAGTTCGTCTGACCGATGCGGGCTGACGTCAGTGGCGGACGCTGACGAGCCGCTTGACGAAGCGCCTGCCGTTCCAGGTCGCCGACTCGGTGCGGGTGCCGCCGGTCGGGCAGCAGTTGGCGTCGGCGGGCTTGTAGATCGGGGAGTCGATCAGCAGCCGCCGGCCCTCGATGCGCGGCTTGAGGTAGTGCGTGTGGCCTTTGAACGTCGCTACGTGGCGCTTGCCGCCCCGCTCGTAGACGATGCCCCACGCGATGTCGCCGCCGGAGCCGCCGCTGTCCAGCGTCCACGCGGCGTCGCGGGTGCCGTTGGCGTCGAGGTCGGAGCACAGGACGGTCGTGATCGTCTCGAAGCGGTCGTGTTTGACGAGCTTCGCGATCGCGGCCTTCGAGCAGGGGACCGCGGCGGACGCGCCGGCGGGAGCGCCGAGCAGCGGCGCGAGCAGGAGCGTGGCCGCCATCGCGGCTTGCCTGGGTCTCATGCGAGGAGTGTGGTGGTCGCCGCGCGCGTGCGCAAGCGCGTCGTCGCCCCGCAGCGGCCGGCGAGCGGCCGCCGGCGTCCGATCGCCCGGCGATAGGGTCCTCGTGGATGCCCGGACTCATGGAGCGCTATCGCGAGCGCCTGCCCTTCGCGCCCGACGATCCCGTCGTCTCCCTGGGGGAGGGCTCCACGCCGCTCGTCCACGCGCCGCATCTCTCCGAGCTCGTCGACTCCGAGGTCTGGCTGAAGCTCGAGGGACTCAACCCGACGGGCTCGTTCAAGGACCGCGGCATGACGTGCGCCGTCAGCGCGGCCGTGCGCGAGGGCGCGCAGGCGGTCATCTGCGCGTCGACCGGCAACACCGCCGCGAGCGCCGCCGCCTACGCCGCTCGGGCCGGCCTGACGTGCGCCGTGATCGTGCCCGAGGGCAAGATCGCCCAGGGCAAGCTCGCCCAGGCGCTCATGCACGGCGCGCGCGTGATCGCGCTGCGCGGCAACTTCGACGAGGCGCTGACGCTGGTGCGCGCGCTGACCGATCGCCACCCGATCGCGCTCGTCAACTCGGTCAACCACTTCCGTCTCGAGGGCCAGAAGACCGGCGCCTTCGAGATCGTCGAGCAGCTCGGCGAGCTCGACGCGCTCTGCATCCCGGTCGGCAACGCCGGCAACATCACCGCGTACTGGAAGGGCTTTCGCGAGCTCGAGCACAGCCCGCGGCTGTTCGGCTTCCAGGCCGAGGGCGCCGCGCCGCTCGTGCTCGGCCACAGGGTCGAGCATCCAGAGACGATCGCCAGCGCGATCCGGATTGGCAACCCGGCGCGCTGGGAGGAGGCGATGGAGGCGATGACGACCTCGCGCGGCGAGATCCGCGCGGTCTCCGATGCCGAGATCCTCAGCGCCTACCGGGTGCTGGCCGCGCGCGAGGGCGTCTTCTGCGAGCCGGCGAGCGCGGCCTCGGTCGCCGGGCTGCTGCGCTACGGCGCCGACGGCGCGCGGCGCGTGGCCTGCGTGCTCACAGGGCACGGGCTCAAGGACCCCGGCACCGCGCTGGACCAGGCCGGCGGCGTGATCCCGTGCGAGCCGAGCCTCGGTGCGGTCGAGGAGGCCGTCCTCGGAGGCACCGGCTGATGGCGCGCCACGCGCGCGTCCGCGTCCCGGCCTCGTCGGCGAACCTCGGACCGGGCTTCGACGTCCTCGCGGCCGCGCTGTCGCTGCACGTCGAGCTCGAGGTCACCGAGACCGGCCGCTTCTCGGTCGACACCGACCTCGACATCGCGCGCGACCGCCGCAACCTCTGCGTGCGTGGCTTCGCGAAGCTGCACCCGCCCGACGCGTTCGCGTTTCGCGTCCGCTCGACGATCCCGCTGTCCGGCGGCCTGGGCTCGAGCGCGGCGGCCTATGTGGCGGGCCTGACGGCCGCCGCCGCCGTCCTGCGGCGCGACGGCGACCTGCTCGCCGATGCGATCGAGCTCGAGGGGCATCCCGACAACGTCGCCGCCGCGCTCGTCGGCGGCTTCGTGATCGTGACCGGGGGCAAGCTCGCGCGCTTCGATCCGCCCGCCGGCCTGGAGGCCGTGGTCGTGGTCCCCCACGCGGCCGTGCGGACGTCGGCGGCGCGGCGCGTGCTGCCGGCGAGCGTCCCGCTCGCCGACGCCGCCGCCAATGTCGCGTTCGCGGCGCTGCTGACGCTGGGCCTGGCGCGGGGAGACCTCGAGCTCGTCGCCCGCGGACTCGGCGACCGCCTGCACCAGCCCTACCGCGCGCACCTCTATCCCAGGTCGACCGCCCTGCTCGCCCGTGCCGCCGAGCTCGGCGCGATCGGCGCGACGATCTCCGGATCGGGCCCGACGGTCCTCTTCTGGACGCGGTCGGGAACGACCGCGGCGGTCCGCGACGCGTTGCGGCGCGAGGCCGGGGACTGGGCCCAGGTCATCGCCGCGCCGTTCGAGCGCGAGGGCGCGGCGATCGTCGACACGTAGCGCGGCGGAGCTCGTGCTCGGTCCCGGGCCTCACGCCCGGATCCGCACCTCCGCGCCGAGCGTGACATGGCGCAGCATCCACAGCATGTCGCGCTTGGGGGCGTGCAGGCATCCGTCGCTGACCGCGTCGCCGATCGCCCGGTCGTCCGGCGTGCCGTGGATCGCGAGGCGATCGCTCGTGCTCCAGCCCCGCGGCAGGTCGGGCTGGCGCCCCGTCAGCGCGAGCGCGCAGCAGCCGTAGGAGCGCCGGCCCTCGTCGATCCGCAGCGCGTCGGTCACGGCGAAGCGCCCGGTCGGCGTCGACGTGCCGGGCGCGCCGATCGCCACGCGGACGCGGCGCACGACGCGCCCGTCGCGGCGGATCGTCAGCCGCCGCGCGGAGAGGTCGACGTCGAGGCGGTAGGGCTCGTGCACGAGCTCGGCGCTGGCGGCCGGGATCCACGCCGCGCGCGAGTTGGGCATGTGGTCGCTGAGCACGGCGAGCCAGCCGTCGTGGCGCGCGACGACGGCCAGGATCCGCGACGAGTCATAGCCCGTGCGCATGCCGATCGCGCTCACGACGCGCCCGCCGGGCCGCTCGCGCAACTGCGTGCGGCGCACGACCCGCGCGCCGAGTGGGCCCCGCGGCAGCGCCGATCGCGGCTGCGCCGGGATCGCGTTCGGGCCCCGCGGCGTCGCCGATCGAGGGCGCGCCGGGACGGCATTCGCAATCGCGCGAGCGGGCGAGACCGTCCGAGCGGGCGGCGCCGCGGCCCGCGGCGGCGGCGGTCCCCCGTCGCCGGCGAGCAGCGCGACCGCCGCGACCGCCAGCGCGATCGCTACGAGCGCGACCAGCGCCGGCGCCGGGCGGCGGCGCATCACGCCCGATCGATCAGCGTCTTCAGGCGCACGCGCGGGTCGGGCATCTTCAGCCGCTCGAGCAGCTCGTCCGCGAGCGCGAGATAGTCGGCGCCGAGGTCGGGCCGGTGGTCGAGGATCGAGATCGCGAGCTCCGCGGACTCCGCGTAGGCGATCGACTGGCGCACCGTCGAGCGGAAGAGCTTCTCGCCGATGTGCGCGCGCAGCGTCGCGTAGGACTCACGGCTGTGGCGGGTGCGCATGTCCGCGATGTTGAACACGACCCCGAGCCAGCCGAGATCGGGGTTCAGCCCGTCGCGGGCCAGCTCGATGACCTCCAGCGCCTGCTCGACGCCCTGCAGCGCGAAGTACTGCGCCTCGGTCGTCAGCAGCGCGTGATCTGCGGCCACGAGCGCGTTGACGGTCAGCAGGCCGAGCGAGGGCGGGCAGTCCAGCAGGATCAGGTCGTAGTCCTCGCGCAGCGGCGCGAGCGCGCGCCTGAGCGTGAGCTCGCGCCCCATCTTGCCGACGAGCGTGAGCTCCGCCTCGGCAAGGGACAGGTTCGCGGGCATGATCCCGTCGAAGACCGCCGCGGTGGCGTCCGCGCGCCCGGAGAGGACGTCTCCGACGGTCGGCGACGCCTCGGGATCGACGTCGAAGTAGTCCGACAGGTTGCCCTGCGGGTCGAGGTCCACCACGAGGACCGACAGGCCGATGCGTCGCAGCACGTCGGCGAGCGTCCGGACCGTCGTCGTCTTGCCTGTGCCGCCCTTCTGCGAGAGGACTGCGATCGTGGCGCCCAAGGGGCGCTGATCCTACTCGGCCTGCAGAGCGCTGCCGGCGGGCGTCGCGCCCACCGCGGAGCGGTCCACGAAGCGCAGGCGATAGCGGCCGATGACGATCTCGTCGCCGTCCTCGAGCAGCTGCGACACGATCCGCTCGTCGTTGACGAACACGCCGTTGAGGCTGCGATCGTCGAGCACGCGCATCCCGCCCTTCTCGGCGAGCAGCACCGCGTGGCGCCGCGACACGGTCGGGTCCTCGAAGCGCAGCTCGGCCGTCAGGCTGCGGCCGATGCGCATCGATACCTCGGGGACGGGCACGGAGCGCACGCTGCCCGAGTCGTGGAAGACGAGATAGCGGCCCGGCTCGTCGAGCCCCGCGCAGACGCTGTCGATCTGCGCGTCGCCGTCCGGCGTGCGCACGTCGGCGTCCATGCGCTTGAAGCGCGCGCCGGCGCTGAACAGCGACGCGCGCGTGAAGCTCGCTCCCTCGCAGCCGGGGCACTGCGGAAGCACGTCGGTCGCCGTCATGGTGATGACGTGACCACAGATCTCACAGCGAAACGAACCGGTACCGGCGAGCGTTCCCGACGTCAGCGACTCCATACCGACTCCCTTCACCAGCGTTACGGGGATCTGCCGGCCTCTCGCGGCTTGTGCGGAACATAACAAGCTCGTCAAGAGGCCAATCGACTTCCGGCCTCTACCCATCGTCCGCCACGAGCTAAACGCGCGCTTAACCGCGGTGAAAAGCTCTGGGCAGGAGTCGTCCGGTCGATGACGAACCATGGCGCATGCTCCGCACCGCGCCGTCGATCGACGAGCAGGATCTCGAGCGCGCTCTGCTGCGCAAGAGCGTCGGCGTCCTCGCCGGCGAGATGCACCGCTGCGCCGATTGCGGGCGCACGCCGCTGATCGGCGAGACGCTGTACCGCTTCGCGGGCGCCGCGACGGTCTGCGAGCTGTGCAAGCCGCTGCGCCGCGGCGAGCCCGAGAGTCGCGAGCGCGTGCGCAACAGCGAGTGCGCCAACACGGTGCGGATCCACCGTCTCGCGCCGGCGTAGGCGGCCGGGCCGCGCGCGCCGCGGGCGTGCCGGGTAGATTCCGCGGCCATGCAGCCCGTCACGCTCAAGACGACGATCGCCCGTCCGCGCGAGGAGGTCTTCGCGTACCTCGCGGACGTGGCCAACCACGCGGAGTTCACCGACCACTGCCTCGTCGACTGGCACCTGACGCGCGAGGACTCCTACGGGCTCGGTGCCGGCGGTCGCTTCCGCGTGAAGTCGCGCTTCGACCGCTTCTCCTACGGCGACCTCACCCTGACGGAGCTGCGGCCGCCCGAGCGGATCGTCGCCACCGGCCGCGGCGGGCGCTTCAACCGCATCAGCACGCGCTCGGAGTGGAAGCTGTCCAGCGACGGCGAGGGCGCCACGACCGTCGAGTTCACGACCGAGTCGACACCCGCGACCACCGCCGATCGGCGCATGGAGTCGATGCTGCGCGTGCGCGCCTCGACGGCCCGCTGCCACCGCCGCGCACTCGATCGGCTGCGCGCGATTCTCGAGTCCGGCGAGCAGCGCGGCACGCGAACGTCGGTGTCCGGTGGGGCACGGAAGCCCGCCAGCGGCTTCAGGCTGTAGATTTCGCGCCGCCCGTGACCCGTGCCCGCCGCCTCAGCCTCCTGCTCTTCGCCCTGCTCGTCTCGGCGACGCTCTCCGCATGCGGCGTCCACGAGTCCAAGGGGCTCGTCCGGACGGCCGACACCGAGGGCACGTACCTCGACATCAACGGCCTGAAGTACCAGATCGAGGTGTCGCGCCAGATGAACGTCTACGACACACAGGACAAGCCGTACATGGTCGGCATTCCCAAGGCGCAGAAGCACCTGGATCCCGACCAGGTCTGGTTCGGCGTCTTCATGCGCGTCCAGAACGAGGGCTCCAAGCCGCTGCGGCCGGCCGACGACATCCAGATCTCCGATACCCAGGGCAAGATCTACAAGCCGATCGGGCTCCAGCAGATCAACACCTATGCCTACCGCTCGTACGACTACGTACCAGCCGGCGAGATCGAGCCGCTGATGGACACCCCCGGCTACGACACGCCCGCGCGCGGGCTGATGATCCTCTTCAAGCTCACGCTCACCACCCTGAACAACCGTCCGCTCGTCATGAAGATCGATGGGCGCGGCACGCCGCAGCAGACCGGTCTCATCGACCTCGACGTGTAGCGCCGGTCAGCCGGTCGCCTTGAGGCTCGCGAGGAGCACCTGCTTGGCCAGCGGCGCGGCCGTGTCACCGCCGGCGCCGTTCTGGACGAGCAGCACGGCGACCGCCACCCGCGGCTTGTCCGCGGGGGCGTAGGAGGCGAACCAGGCGTCGGTGTCGGTCGGGTCGTTGGGAACGGCCGGCGGGCACTCGGGGGTCGTGGTCGGGCTCGTCGGGTCCGTCGGGGTCGTCGGGGTGCACTGGCTCTTGGCGGTGTCCTTGAGCTCCGCCGTGCCGGTCTTGCCGGCGACGCGCACGCCCGGGATCTGCGCGGCCTTGCCGGTGCCGACCTGCACCACCGCCTCCATGAAGCGCCCGACCGTCCGCGCCGTCGACGCGCGGATCACGCGCTGGTGCGTCGGCGTCTGGCCGGCGCGCAGCGTGAGCGGGGTCCGGATCCCGCCCTGGGCGATCGTCGCCGCGACCCAGCCCATCTGCAGCGTCGTCGCCTGCACGCGACCCTGACCGATCGCGGAAGAGCCGACGGCCAGCGGGTCGCCGATCTCGTTCGCCGCCGGAATCGAGCTCGTCGCCGCGCCCGGGATGTGGAGGTCCTGGTTGAAGCCGAACGCCTCGGCCGTCTTGACGAGCCGGTCGGGACCGAGGCGGGCACCGAGCGGCGCGAAGACGGAGTTGCAGGAGTTCGCGAACGACAGGCGCAGCGATCCGCCGCACGACTCGCCGTTGGCGTTCTGGATGTCGACGCCCTCGATCGTCGCCTGCGTCTGCACGGGGTACGTCGAGTTCGGGCCGGCGATGCGCGCCTCCAGCACTCCCGCCAGCGTGACCATCTTGAACGTCGACCCGGGCGGCTGCAGGCCCGAGAACGCCACGCCCGCAAGGCCGAGGATCTCGCCCGTGCGCGGGCGCAGCACCGCGACGCCGCCGAGCTGGTTGCCGAGCGCCTCGACCGCGGCGCGCTCGATCGCCGGGTCGATCGTCGTGCGTACCGCCGCGGCCGCCCTCGGCGTGCCGACGGCGAGGATGCGGCTGCCCGCCAGCAGGGTGCCGCCGGGGCGCCCGGTGAGCTGCTGGTCGAAGACGCGCTCGAGGCCGGTGACGCCGACCTGGCTGCCGTCGGGCACGCCGAGCGCACGCAGCTGCGGGACGCGCTCGGGCGGGGGCGGCCCGAGCGAGCCGCTGATCGCCGAGGCGACCGTGCCGAGCGGCGAGCTGCGATCGGGTCCCTGCGCGAGCGGCGTGCCGTCGCGGGCGAGGATGGCGGCCCGTGGCGGCAGGCGCATGCGGCGGTTGAGCTTCTCACCGCGCTTGACGCCGGGGAACGTGAGGTTCTGCGACCAGTCGATGCGGGCGTCGTCGTCGTGCCCGGTGAACGGGATGCGCAACGTCGCCTGAACCGTGCCGAAGGAGCGCGTGGAGACGGTCATCGGCACGTCGACGACCTCGTTTCTCACCTTGCCGACCTTCCCGGGCACGAAGGAGACGGCCGTCGCCAGCGCGGCGGCGTCACGGTAAGCGGTTGTGAAGTCCGCCAGCGGCCGTGCGCGGCGCGCCGCGTCGCTGAGCTCGGCATACATCCCCGGGTAGTCGCCGCGCGACCACAGCGTCACGAAATGCAGCGCGCGCCGCTCCTCGGGCGGGGGTCCGGCGGTGAGCTTGACCACGAGGACGACCAGCACGACGACGACCCCGACGATCCCCGCCAGCAAGAAGAATCGGCGGCGAGCAAGGGACCTGCGGCGACTTGGCGAAGCGACAACCATGTTCGAGAACTATGGCTACCCGGCGGACACGACCCATGCAGCAGTGACGCGATGACGCCGATCGACTTCGTCATCGTCGGTTTCGCGGTCGTCTTCGGGCTCGTCGGGTTCGCTCGCGGGTTCTTCGTCGGAGTGCTCTCGCTCGCCGGTTTCGTGGCCGGGGCGTGGCTCGGAACGCGGATCGGTCCGCACGTGCTCAAGAACGGCAGCCACTCGCCGTACGCGCCGCTCTTCGGCCTCTTCGGGGCGATCGTCGCGGGCACGATCATCTCCGCCGGCGCGGAGGGCATCGCCGGCAAGCTGCGCGTCGCGATCCGGGCGTCGCCGCTCGGGGTCCTCGACGGTGCGCTCGGCGCGGCGCTCGCGGTCGTGCTCGCGCTCGGCCTCGCCTGGGTGGTCGGCGTGATCGTGCTGCAGACGCCGGGCGTCGGCGACCTGCGCCGCACCGTGCAGCGTTCGACGATCCTGCAGCGACTCAACGACGTGCTGCCGTCCGACACGCTGCTGAAGGCGCTGGCGCGCTTCGATCCGTTCCCGCGCATCGACGGTCCCGAGGTCAACGTCGGACCGCCGCAGTCGAAGGTCGCGCGCGACCCCGACGTGCAGCGCGCCGGCAACTCGGTCGTGAAGGTCCTGGGCACGGCCTGCGGGCTCGGCGTCTCCGGCTCCGGCTGGGTCGCCCGCGACGGGACCGTCGTGACGAACGCCCACGTCGTCGCCGGCCAGGACGACACCGTCGTGCAGCTGCGCGACAGCAACACGCAGCTGGCGGCGACCGTGATCCGCTTCGACGTCCACAACGACATCGCGGTGCTGCGCGTGACCGGCCTGCAGGCGCCGCCGCTGCAGTTCTCGCGCAGCGTGAAGATCACGAAGCCGGGCGCGGTCGAGGGGTACCCGCTGAGCGGCCCGTTCGCGATCCGAGCGGCGCGGATCGGCGCGACGCGTGTCGTGCAGACCCAGGACGCCTACGGGCGCGGACCGGTACGCCGCAACATCACCTCGTTTCGCGGGAAGGTGCAGCCGGGCAACTCCGGCGGGCCGATCGTCGACGTCGCCGGACGCGTCGCGGCGACGGTCTTCGCGCAGGCGGTCGGGGGCCACACGCAGGGCGGCTACGCGATCCCCGACGACGTCGTGCGCAGCGAGCTCGCTCACGCCCACGGCCCGGTCGACACCGGTCCCTGCGTGCGCTGAGCGAGGTCGCCGGCGGCGGATGACCGCGGACGAGGGCGCTACCCTGCCGTGCCCGATGCCCAAGACCCTCGTCATCGCCGAGAAGCCGTCCGTCGGCCGCGACCTCGCTCGCGTGCTACCAGGACCGTTCGCCAA
>DASXCR010000081.1:0-1616 GCA_036491075.1 Solirubrobacteraceae bacterium | reverse complement strand
CCACGCCCGCGCGCACGAGCTGGCGCAGCAGCACGTCGAGGATCGGCCGGTCGTCGAGCGGCATCAGCGGCTTGGGCAGCACCGTCGTGTACGGGGCGAGCCGGCTGCCGCGACCGCCGGCCATGATCACGGCGTCCACGGCGCAGCGCTCAGATCGCGTAGGCGCCCGTGCGGCGCGCGGCATCGATGCCCGACATCCACGCGATGACCTGCGCCAACCCGTCGCGCAGGTCGGTCGCGGGCGCCCAACCGGTCGCCGCGCGCAGCTTCGTCGCGTCGCCGAGCAGCTGGTGGACCTCGCTGGCGGGCGGGCGCATGCGCTCCGCCTGCGCGCCCGCGACCACGAGCTCGCGACCGAGCAGCTCGCCGACGACCCGCACGACGTCGCCGACGCAGACGTCGATCCCCGTCGCGATGTTGTACGTGGCGCCGCTCGTGGCGGGCTCGTCCACGAGCGCGATCAGCCCGGCGACCGTGTCGCGGACGAAGACGAAGTCGCGCGTCGGCGTCAGCGCTCCGAGCTTCAGCTCGCCGCCGGCCAGCGCCTGCGCGACGACCGTCGGGATCACGGCGCGCTGGGACTGGCGCGGGCCGTACGTGTTGAACGGCCGCGCGATCACGACGGGCAGCCCATAGGACATGTGGAACGTCTCGGCGAGCTTGTCGCCGGCGACCTTGCTCGCCGCGTACGGGCTCTGCGCTCCGAGCGGGTGCTCCTCGGAGATCGGCGTCGCCTGCGCGGTCCCGTAGGTCTCGCTCGAGCTCATCTGCAGCATCCGCCCGACCTCGGCGCGGCGCGCGGCCTGCAGCACGTTCAGCGTTCCCTCGACGTTCGTCATGACGACCTCGCGCGGCGCCTCGAACGAGTACGGCACCGATATCGAGGCGGCGAGGTGGAAGACCGCGTCGGCGCCGGTGACGAGGTCGCCGACGAAGTCGCGGTCGCGCACGTCGCCGAAGCGGACGTCGATCGACGCGCGCACGCCGGGCGCGAGCGCGGCGAGGTCGCCGACGTCGCGGCGCGAGGTGTAGCGACACAGCGCGCGCACGTGGGCGCCGCGCTGCACGAGCACCTCGCAGAGATGGCTGCCGATGAACCCGCCGGCGCCGGTGACGACGACCTGCTGTGCGGACACGAGCGCGCTACCCCGCCGCGAGCGGCGTCGCGGGCTCTGCGTCCGCGCCGGCGAGCGCGGCGCGGCATTCGTCGAGCAGCTCGCCGACGCTCGCGGCCAGCTCGAAGTGCGGGGCCCAGTCCGTCAGCGTCCGCAGGCGCCCGGGATCGCCGACGACGAACGGCGGATCGAGGCCGCGGACGAGCGCGGCGTCGCGCTCGAGCTCGATCGGCACGCCGGCCTGGCCGATCACGATCTCCGCCATCCGCGACAGCGGCGTCGGCTCGCCACTGCAGACGTTGACCGCTCCCTCGGCAGGCGAGCGCACGAGCGCGAGGTAGGCGTCGGCGACGTCGCGCACGTCGAGGAAGTCGCGCACGACGTCCAGTGCCCCGGTGCGCAGCGTCCCCGAGCCACGCAGCTCGGCGCTCGCGACCTGTCGCGCCCACTGCGCGACGGGCGCGTCGGGGCCCTGACCGGGGCCGACGTGGTTGAAGCTGC
>DASXCR010000080.1:0-3597 GCA_036491075.1 Solirubrobacteraceae bacterium | reverse complement strand
CTGCGCCGAACGATGCTCACAGACGGCCGCGGCCCGCCCAGCCGAAACCTGGCTGCCAGCTGCCCCGCCACGAGCCGCATAACGACTGCTTCCAGGCGAAAGCGACAGCGGCGGTACCGTCACTACATGAGCTTCTCGGAGCTTGAAGCGCGAACCGTGGTCCGATCGGTGGGCGAGTTCCACGTCGGCACGGACGGCTCGACGTCTCTGCTCCGCGTTGCGCTCGACTTCGGCGACGGCGCCCTCGTCACCCTCGCCAGCGCCTCTGACGGTCAGTCGTTGCAGGTCGGGAGCGAGGTCTTGCGCGACTACGACATGGAGCGCTACGGGCGGACTGAGATCCGCGAGCTCGGGCTGCCGACGGGAGCGCACGTGCGCGAGGCAGTTCCCATGGTCGATGCCGATGGGCTGACCTTTGGCGTCCTGCTCAGGGCCGAAGAACGCGATGTGTTCGTGTTCAGCTGGGGCGATGACCTCTACGCGCAGGAGTCACTGCCGGCGTACGTGCGTGCCGCCTGCACGACGCCGCTTCCGGTTTGAGGCAGAACCACCAGCGGGCCTCAACTTCGTTTCGGTCGTACTCCCTGAGCGCGTGCGATCCCAGACGCCCCGCCAACCGTCGCAGACATGTCCGCGACACGCGCCCCAAGCCATCGGGAGGAACGCCGGGTGGACTTGGCAATCCTAGGTAAACCTGCTGGGGCTGCCTGAGTTGCCCTCGTCGAGCGACCATCGTGCTACACCAAGCTGAAGTCGATGCGCATCGCCTTCGCCAGATGCTCGTCACAGGTAGCGACGCATCGCGGCGACCGCCGAGCCTCCCCAGCCACCGCCGAACAGCGCGGCGTGCGTGAGCAGCGGCAGGATCTGCCAGAGCCCGACGCGCTCCTCGTGACCGGGCGCCAGCGGGGCGACCTCCTCGTACGCCGCGAGCACGCCCGGCCCCGGCGAGCCGAACAGCCGCAGCATCGCGAGGTCGACCTCGCGGTGGCCGCCGTAGGCCGCGGGATCGATCAGCCACGGACGCCCCGCACGATCGGTCATGACGTTGGCGCTCCAGAGATCTCCGTGCAGCCGAGCCGGCGGCTCCGGCGGTCCGCACAGCTCTTCGAGCCGTCCGGTGAGGCGCTCGAGGACGGCGAGCGCGCCGTCGGGCAGCGCGCCGCGCGCCGCCGCCATCCGCGCGACCGGTTCCAGGCGCCGGCTCGCGTAGAACTCCGGCCAGCGCTCGAGCGGCGCGTTCGGCAGCGTCAGCGGGCCGAGGACGACGTCGTCCGAACCGCCGAAGGCCCGCGCGCCCGCCGCGTGCAGCGAGGCGAGGCCGCGACCCAACTGCTCGTCGGACCCCGCGGTCGCGCTCCCACCCTCGATCCACGCGAGCACGAGGAACCGTGGCGCCGCCGGGTCATCGGCGACGGCCAGCACCTCGGCGACCGCCATCGCCGCGGGCTCCGCCAGCCAGCGCAGCCCCGCGGCCTCGCGCGTGAACGCGCCCGGTGCCGCGTCGGCCGCGGTCTTCACGAACGCGCGCTCGCCGTCCTCGAGCTCGGCGGCGAACGCGTCGTTCAGGTCGCCGCCGGCGATCGGCGACAGCCGCCGCACGGGCCGGCCGAGCGCATCCGCTACCGCCTCACGCAGATCCGACACGCTCGCGCAGCTCGTCGAGCAACCCGCGGCAGGCCGCATCGACGAGGTCTAGCACGTGGCCGAAGCCGTCGCTCGCGCCGTAGTACGGGTCGGGAACGTCGAGGTCGTCGCCCGCGGCGCGATCGAACTCGCGCAGCAGCCGCACCTTGGCGGCAGACGCGTCGTCGGGGGCGAGTCGTCGCAGGTCGCGCGCGTTGTCCGCGTCGAGCGCGACGAGCAGGTCGAAGTCGTCGAAGTCCGCGAGGCGCACCTGCCGCGCGGCACCCGTGAGGCGGATGCCGCGACCGGCCGCCGCCGACGCCGCCCGCGCGTCGGGCGCAGCACCGGCGTGCCAGCCACCGGTCCCCGCGCTGTCGATCGCGATCCGATCGCTCAGCCGCGCCTCCGCGACCAGCCCGCGCATCACACCCTCGGCGGTCGGCGAGCGGCAGATGTTGCCCATGCAGACGAACAGGACGCGTGCGGTCGCCATCGACGCGCAGCGTAGCGGCGCCGTCACGCCTCGACCCGCTCGGGCCTCCCGGAGTCGAGCAGGTGCCCGCGGGTCGTGTCGGCATGCTCGGCGCGTTCACGGATCAGGCGCCGCGCATACGCGATCGCGGCGGGTGTGTCGGGAAAGACGCGCTCCTCGTCGCGCAGCGACTGCGCGATGCCGAGCGTGGTCAGGAGGTTGTGATGCGTGTCCGCGATGCCGGAGATCAACACGGTGATGCCGCGGTGCTGCAGGTGACGGATGGCGTCGTCGAGGATGTGGGCGCCGGTCGCGTCCATCGTCGAGATGCGCGACATCCGCAGGATGAGAACCTCGACATGAGCGACGTCCGTCAGATCGGTGAGAAAGCGGTTGGCGGCCGCGAAGAACAGCGGGCCCTCGGGACGGTAGGCGACGATGTGCTCGCTGATGAGCTGGTGCTCCTCGGCCGTATGGTCGACGTGGCGGTCCAGGGGGATCTGCTCGAAGGTGTTCGCGCGTGCGATCGAGCGCAGCGCGAGGATGATCGCCAGGGCGATGCCGACCGCCACCGCCGTGACGAGGTCGACGGCGACGGTGACCGCGAAGGTCAGGCTGAGCACGGCGGCGTCGGCGCGAGTCGAGCGCAGCAGCGCCCGCAGGGCTACCGGGTCGACCATGCGCACCGTGGTCGCCAGCAGCACGCCGGCGAGCGCGGCCAGCGGGATCTTCGACACCAGCGAGCCCGCCGTGTAGATGATGATCGCGAGCAGCAGCGCGTGCGTGAGGGCGGCGAGCTTCGACGAGCCGCCCGCGCGGACGTTGACGGCGGTCCGGGCGATCGCGGCAGTGGCGGGCAGTCCTCCGAAGAGCGGCGCGGCGAGGTTCGCGAGCCCCTGCCCGAACAGCTCGCGATCGGGGTCGTGATGCTCGTCGACGCTCATGCCGTCGGCGACGGTGGCGCAGAGCAGGCTCTCCAGTGCGGCGAGCGCCGCGACGGCGAGCGCGGACGGCAGCAGCTCGCGCAGGTTGCCGAGGTCGACGAAGCCCAGCGAGGGTGCGGGTATCGAGGACGGCAACGTGCCGAGCACGGCGACATGGATCGGCAGGACCGCGACGAGGATCGTCGCGGCCGCGATTCCGACCAGCGAGAACGGGACGCCTGGCCGCAGGCGAGCGCCCGCCAGCATCACCGCAGCGACCGCGAGCGCGAGCAGCACCGGGGCGGGTTGCGGGTGGGAGGCGAACTTCCCGGCGGCGTCGATGGCGATGGCCCACACCTTGTCCCCGTGCGCGTTGCGCACGCCGAGCGCCGCGGGGACCTGCTGCAGGGCGATGACGACCGCGATGCCGGCGGTGAACCCCTCCAGCACCGGCAACGGCAGGTAGCGTACGTAGCGTCCACAGCGCGCGAGCGCGAGGACGATCAGCACGATCCCCGCCATCGCCCCGACCATGAAGACCCCGCGCGCTCCGAAGTGGTGGACCACCGGTACGAG
>DASXCR010000079.1:0-7600 GCA_036491075.1 Solirubrobacteraceae bacterium | reverse complement strand
CGAGCGCGCGCTGCCGGCGCTCGGCTTCGCCGGCGTGGCCAACGTCCACGTCGGCCGCCTGGTCGAGCTCGACGTCGAGGACGAGGCCCAGCTGGACGACATGTGCCGCAAGCTGCTGGCCAACCCGCTGATCGAGGACTACGAGATCGAGGCGCTGACCTCGTGAAGTTGGGTGTCATCACCGTCCCGGGCACCTGCGACGACGCCGACGCGCGCCTCGCGGTGAGCAAGGTCGCCGAGCCCGTCGCGCTGTGGCACGGCGAAAGCGACCTGCAGGGCGTCGACGGCATCGTCGTCCCCGGCGGCTTCTCCTACGGCGACTACCTGCGCGCCGGCGCGATCGCGCGCTTCTCGCCGGTCATGGAGTCCGTGATCCGCTTCTCACAGCAGGGCGGGCTCGTGCTCGGGATCTGCAACGGCTTTCAGGTCCTCTGCGAGGCCGGCCTGCTCCCCGGCGCGCTGCTGCCGAACGCCGGCCTGCGCTTTCGCTGCCTGCAGGTGCAGCTCGAGGTCGTCGGCGCGCAGATGCCGTTCACCGGCGACTGCGCCGCCGGCGAGCGCCTCTCGATCCCGGTGAAGCACACGACCGGCCGCTACTACGCGCCACCAGCCGACCTTGAGTCCCTCGACGCACATGGACAGATCGTCCTGAAGTACGCGCCCGGGCACAACCCCAACGGCTCGGTCGACGACATCGCCGGCGTGCGCAACCGGGCCGGCAACGTCTTCGGGCTGATGCCCCATCCCGAGCACGCCGTCGACCCGCTGACCGGCTCGGACGACGGCCTGAAGATCTTCCTCTCGATGGCCCATGCGCACGGTTGACCGCGCGCTCGCGCTCGGCCTGACCGAGGCCGAGTTTCAGCTCATCTGCGAGAAGCTCGGCCGCGAGCCCAACGAGGTCGAGCTCGCCGTCTTCTCGCTGATGTGGAGCGAGCACTGCGCCTACAAGCACTCCAAGAGGCTTTTGCGCCAGCTGCCCTCCGAGGGTCCGCGCCTGGCGATGGGCCCGGGCGAGAACGCCGGCGCTGTCACGGTGGGCGACGGCTACGTGCTCGCGTTCAAGGTCGAGTCGCACAACCACCCGTCGGCGGTCGAGCCCTTCCAGGGCGCGGCGACCGGCGTCGGCGGCATCCTGCGCGACATCTTCGCGATCGGCGCGCGCCCGATCGCGGTGCTCGACTCGCTGCGCTTCGGCGAGCCGACCTCGGCGCGCACGCGCTACCTGCTCGACCACGCCGTCGGCGGGATCGGCCACTACGGCAACTCGATCGGCGTCCCGACGATCGGCGGCGAGGTCTACTTCGAGGGCCCGTACGAGCAGAACTGCCTCGTCAACGCGATGGCGCTCGGCATCGCCCGCGAGGACGGGCTGATCCGCAGCGCGGCGACCGGCGTCGGCAACGCGCTGATCCTGTTCGGCGCGTCGACGGGGCGCGACGGGATCGGCGGCGCGTCGGTGCTCGCATCGGCGGAGCTCGGCGAGCAGGACGCGTCCAAGCGCCCGACGGTCCAGGTCGGCGACCCGTTCGCCGAGAAGAAGCTGCTCGAGTGCTCGCTGGAGCTGCTCGACCTCGGCCTGCTCGTCGCGCTGCAGGACCTCGGCGCGGCGGGGCTGTCGTCGTCGTCGGCCGAGATGGCGTCCAAGGGCGAGGTCGGGCTGGACATCGACGTCTCGCTCGTGCCGCTGCGCGAGGCGGGGATGGCGCCGTGGGAGATCATGATCTCCGAGTCCCAGGAGCGGATGCTGTGCGTGACGGACCCCGACACCGTCGAGCGGGTGCTCGCGGTCTGCGCGAAGTGGGAGGTGCACGGCGTCGTGATCGGCTCGGTGATCGAGGAGCGCGTGCTGCGCGTGCTCGACGGCCCGGACAAGGTCGTCGGCGAGATGGCGGTGCAGGCGCTGGTCGACGACTGCCCGCTATATGACCTGGCGCCGGCGCCGCCGGAGGCCGGCCTGTACCCGGCGCCGGTCGCGACGCTCGACGCTTCCGAGAGCGACCCGCGCGCGATCCTGCTCGCGCTGCTCGCCGCGCCGAACATCGCCTCGCGCCGGCCGCTGTTCGAGCAGTACGACTGCATCGTGCAGTCGCGCACGGTGCGGCGCCCCGAGCAGGCCGACGCCGCCGTGCTCGCGCTCCCGGGCGGGGGCGCGATCGCGGTCTCGATCGACGGCTCGGGCCGGCGCGTCGCGTGCGATCCGTACACGGGCGCGATCGAGGCGGTGCTCGAGTGCACGGCGAACCTCGCGTGCACCGGCGCCGAGCCGCTCGGCCTGACGAACTGCCTGAACTTCGGCAACCCCGAGAAGCCGCACATCGCGTGGCAGCTGACCGAGGCGATCCGCGGGCTGGCGGATGCGTGCCGCGCCCTGGATGTGCCGGTCGTCGGCGGCAACGTGTCGCTGTACAACGAGAGCGGCGGCGGGCCGATCTACCCGACGCCGGTCGTCGGGATGGTCGGCGAGCTGCCCTCGGCGGCCGCCGCCGGGCGCTCCGGCTTCGTGCGCGCGGGCGACCTCGTCGCTCTCGCCGGCCCGTTCGTACCGGCCCTGCCGGCGTCCGAGCTCGCGAAGCTGCGCGGTGAGCAGCTGCCCGACGGCCTGCGGGAGATCGACGTCGCCGTGCTGCGCGCCGCCCAGGAGGCGATCCGCGACGCCGTCCGCGCCGCGGACCTGTCCAGCGCGCACGACGTCGCCGAGGGCGGTCTGCTCGTGGCGGTCGCCGAGTCCTGCCTGGCGGGCGGGCTGGGCGCGACGCTCGACCTCGGCGCCGCTGCCGACGAGCGGATGATGTTCGGCGAGTCCCCCGGCTCGGGCTTTGTCGTGTCCGGCCCCGAGGAGGCGTTGCGCCGGCTCGGCGAGTCCGTCGCCGTTCAGCTGCTCGGCACCGTCGGCGGCGACGCACTCGACGTGCGCGGCGCCGACGCGCGGCTGAGCGTCACGCTCGGCGAGCTGCGCGAGGCGCACGCCGCGCTCGCAGCGCTGTTTCCCTGAGACTGCGCTCATCGAGCGAGCGCGCGCTGTCGGGTGCGTCCAGAATTGGCCCCTCGACGCGCGCGAGTGTGCGTACAGTGGCGCCCTGGGCGCGATGCACCACTTTGGCGCATGCTCGTGCCGCTGTCGTGGCCGACCGGGATCGCGGCCTCGGTACCTACGAACGGGAGCTTGAGATGAGACGATCGGGGACAGGTGGGCTGGCGCGGGTGACGAGGCTGCTGGCGGGCATGGTGGCGGTGATCGGCGCGCTCGTGGTGTTCGCGGCGCCGGCGCAGGCGCTGACGCTCCAGCAGCGCCTGATCGGCGCCGGCGGGGGTGCCGGCGATCACGCCGGGGTCAACGTCGACGTGGACGGCGACACGGCCGTCGTCGGCGCGCCGCAGACCGACGGGAAGGGCGCGGTCTACGTGTTCACGCGCTCGGGTGACAGCTGGACGCAGACGGCGAAGCTCACCACCTCCGACCTCGCCACCGGCGACGACTTCGGCCAGTCGGTGGCGATCGACGGCGACACGATCGTCGCCGGCGCCCCGGGCGCCAACAACGGATCGGACGACCGCGTGGGCGCGGTCTACACGTTCGCGAGCACCGGCGCCGCCAACCGCCAGGAGACCGCCAAGCTGACGGTCTCCGACGGTGCCGCGTTCGACAACCTCGGATTCACGGTCGCGATCGACGGCGACGGGATCGTCGCCGGCGCGGTCGGCGTGACGGTCGACGGCCAGCAGGCGGCGGGCGCCCTGTACACGTTCACGCGCAGCGGCGCGGCGGCCCGCACCGAGACCGGCAAGCTCGTCGCCTCCGTCAACGCCACGTCCGACCAGCTCGGCCGTTCGCTGGCGATCGACGGCGACACGATCGTCGCCGGCGCCGACATCGGTGTCGGCGGCGACCACGGGAAGGTCTACACGTTCGCGCGGACCGGCGCGAGCCCGCGCACCGAGACCGCGGTCCTGACCGCGTCCGACGGCGGCGCCGACGAGCTCGGCGAGTCGGTGGCGATCGACGGCGACACGATCGTCGCGGGCGCGCCCACCACCGCCAGCGGCGGCCTGTCGAATCGCGGTGCGCTGTACACGTTCACGCGGACCGGCGCCGCCGCGCGCACGGAGACGGCGAGGCTGACCGCCTCGGACGCGGCCAAGGACGACTCCCTCGGCGACTCGGTCGCCATCGACGGTGACACGATCTACGGCGGCGCGTCGTTCAACGACGTCGGCCGGGGCGCCATCTACACGTTCGCGCGCACGGGCGCGGCCGCCCGCACCGAGACCGGGAAGCTGACGGCCTCCGACGGCGCGGTGGACGACCGGCTCGGCGACGTCGGGCTGGCGGTCGACGCCGGCACGGTCATCGCGGGCGCCCTCTTCGACGACGTCGGCGCGAACGCCGACCAGGGCTCGGCCGTGGTGTTCTACGCCGGGACGGGGGCGACGAGCTACGCGGACACCGTGCTGGCCGACACGCCGGCGGGCTACTGGCGCTTCGGCGAGCCGTCCGGCACGACCGCGCTGGACTCCAGCGGCCATGCCAACAACGGCACCTACATCAACGGGCCGACCCTCGGCATCCTGGGTGCGCTCGCGGGCGACCCCGACACCGCGGTCAGCCTGGACGGCGTCAACGACGTCGTGCGCGTGCCCGACGCCAACACGCTCGACGTCGGCAACACGTTCAGCGCCGAGGGCTGGATCAAGCGCGGCTCGACCGCGAAGACGACATCGATGATGCTCAAGGGCTTCCAGATCGTCGTCATGAGCGCCGCCAACGGCAACCAGGTCTGGCTGCGCAAGCCCAACGTCTCGACGATCGCGCGGACGAACGCGGGGGTCGGCGCGGGTGCCTACCACCAGGTCGTCGTGACCAAGAACGGATCCGGTCCCGGGACGGTGAAGGTCTACATCGACGGGGCGCCCGTCCCCGTGGTCGACGTGTCGGCCGCCCAGGTCGTCCAGGACACGAGCGGCCCGTTGCAGTTCGGCGACATCGCCAGCAGCCAGGCCGCGTTGGACGAGTTCGCGCTCTATGACCAGGTGCTGACGCCGGCGCAGGTCGCGGCGCACTACGCGGCCGGGGCCGGACCCGGGATCTGAGGGCAGGCTCGGATTGCCCCTGGCGTCAGGCGGTCGGCAGCACGCGATCCGCCGGCGCCAGGCGGTCGAGCTCGTGGCGCAGCGCGCGGGCTCGACCGCGATCCGGGCGCGCCGGGCGTGCCGGGGCACGGCCGTCGGCGCGGGCGAGCATCGCGCCCAGCGCGAGCCCGAGCACGCAGCCGACGGTCCACAGGATCGAGACGGCGATGAGGACGAAGAGCAGCATCGGTACCGGCGTCATCGGCAGAGTTGCGCGGTGCCGGTAGGCGACGGACGAATGTCGCATCGTGCGGCCCGTCGGTCGGCGACGATCGGTTCGCCGCCGAACCCGCGGCTATCCTTGCGCGAGTGACCACGCTCGATGGCCGCGAGGGGCCGCGTGACGAGTGCGGCGTGTTCGGGGTCTACGCCCCCGGCCACGACGTCTCCCGCCTGGCCTACTTCGCGCTGTACGCACTTCAGCACCGCGGGCAGGAGTCCGCCGGGATCGCCGCCGCGGACATCGGCGGGCACATCATGACCCTGCGCGAGCTCGGGCTCGTCAACCAGGTCTTCGACGAGCAGAAGCTGCGCGCCCTCGGGGGCCAGATCGCGGTCGGCCACGTGCGCTACTCGACGACCGGCTCCAACGGCTGGGACAACGCCCAGCCCGTCCATCGCTCCGACCGTCGCGAGCTCGCGCTCGGCCACAACGGCAACCTCATCAACGCCGTCGACCTGCACGCCGAGCTCAGCGAGCAGAGCGTGAGCTTCCGCTCGACCTCGGACTCGGAGATCATCGCCGCGCTACTCGCCACGCACGAGGCCGAGCGCATCGAGGACGCCGTCGCCGCCGTCATGCCGCGCCTGCAGGGCGCGTTCTCGACGGTGCTGATGACGAAGGACACGCTCGTCGCGTTCCGCGACCCGGCCGGGCTGCGCCCGCTCGTGCTCGGCAAGGTCGGCGAGCGCTACTGCGTCGCGAGCGAGTCGTGCGCGCTGGACATCATCGGCGCCACGCGCGTGCGCGACGTCGCCCCCGGCGAGATGGTCTGGATCAACGCGGACGGCGTGCAGTCGCGCCAGGTCGTGGAGGGCGCGCGCGAGGCGTTCTGCATCTTCGAGTACATCTACTTCGCCCGTCCCGACTCGCGCATGAACGGCGACGTGCTGCAGGCGATGCGCGGCCGGATGGGCGAGATCCTGGCGCGCGAGGCGCCCGCGCCGGGCGCGGAGCTCGTGATCCCCGTGCCCGACTCCGGCGCCCCCGCGGCCCGCGGCTACGCCCGCGCCAGCGGCCTGCCGCAGGACGACGGCCTGATCAAGAACCGCTACGTCGGGCGCACGTTCATCGAGCCCGGCCAGGAGCTGCGCAAGCACGGACTGCGGATGAAGTTCAACCCGCTGCCGGAGATCGTCGGCGGCAAGTCGATCGTCGTCGTCGACGACTCGATCGTGCGCGGCAACACGACGCGCCAGATCGTGCAGATGCTGCGCGACGCGGGCGCGCGCGAGGTGCACATGCGGATCTCCGCGCCGCCGATCAAGCATCCGTGTCACTACGGCATCGACATGTCCACGCGCGAGGAGATGATCGCGCACGGCCGCACGGTGCAGGAGATCGCGACCGAGCTGCACTGCGACTCGCTGGCGTACCTGTCGCTCGGCGGCGTCTACGAGGCGGTCCGCGGGTCGCGCGAGCGCCACTGCGACGCGTGCTTCAGCGGGACCTATCCGCTCGAGGGCACCGACGAGGCCAACGGCAAGTACGCGCTCGAGCTGCCGCTGCTGCGGGCCTGACCTTCTGCGGGCCTGCGCCGCCGCGGTCGAGATCGTGACGCCCGCGAAGCCCGACGACGTCTCGCCCGCGACGCCCGACGACGTCTCGCCGGCGGAGCCCGACGACGTCTCGCCGGCGGAGCCCGACGACGTCTCGCCCGCGACGCCCGACGACGTCTCGCCGGCGGATCCCAACGACATCGTGCTGGAAGGCCGGCGCCTGTCGCTGCGCCGCGCCCGTGACGAGGATCGCGACGCGCTCGGCGCGATCCTCTCCGAGCCCGAGGTCGTGCGCTGGTGGGGCCCGTTCGACCCGGACACCGCGTTCGACGAGATCGACGCGAGCTTCGCGATCGTGATCGACGGTCGCGTCGCCGGCTGGCTGCTGTACGCCGAGGAGGACTGGTGGCAGTACCCCTCGGTCGCATTCGACATCGCGCTGTCGACGGCCGCTGAGGGCCGCGGGTACGGGCGCGAGGCGCTGCGGGTCGCGATCCGCCACTTCGCCGCGCGCGGCCATCACCGCTTCACGATCGACCCGTCGGTCGACAACGAGCGCGCGATCCGCTCCTACGCGGCGGTCGGCTTCCGCGAGGTCGGCGTCCTGCGCTCCTACGAGCGTCGCGACGACGCCTGGCACGACGGCCTGCTCATGGACCTGCTCGCGGACGAGCTCGTCGAGGGCTGAGCCACCGCCCGCGCGGGTGACGCCTCGTCCGCGCGGGTGACGCCTCGTCCGCGCGGGTGACGC
>DASXCR010000078.1:0-2594 GCA_036491075.1 Solirubrobacteraceae bacterium | reverse complement strand
TGCCCGCGCGGCACCGACGTGCACTTCGACCTGCGCGGGCGGGCGGCGATCCCCGACGCCGGCGATCTCACCGCGCGCGGTGCGTTCGGCAACCTCCCGTGCGGCGAGGGGTTCGCGTCGCCGGCCGGTGGCGAGGGCACGATCGTCGCCTCGTCGATCCATCAGCGCCTTCCCGACACGCCGGTGCTCGTCACGGTGAGCGACGGGCGACTGGCGAGCGCCGAGGGCGACGGCGCCGTCGCGTTTCTCGCCCACCTCGACGCCCACGGCCCGCTCGGTCGCAACCTCGCGGAGCTCGGCATCGGCACGAACGACCGCGCCACGCTCACGGGCAACACGCTCGAGGACGAGAAGATCCTCGGCACCGCCCACGTCGCGTTCGGCGCGAGCGCGGGGATCGGCGGCACGGTCACCGTCCCGGTCCACGAGGACATCGTCGTGCTCGAGCCGAGCCTGTGGATCGGCGCGACGCAGGTGCTCGACGCCGGTCGCTACCTGCTCGGCTGACCATCGGACGCTGACGCGGCCAGCCACGCGGCGCCGGCGCGGCGCAGGCGCGTGCTGCCCGGACGCCAACCGGCCCCGCGAGGCGAACTCTCCCTCCTCACGCGTGGCCCGGTGACCGTGTGAGAGGGTCAGGCCCGATGGCATCCTCGCCCGCCGACACCCTGCTCACGATCCCGAACGTCTCCGAGGGGCGCGACGCCGGCGTCATCGCCGCGATCGGCGCGGCGTTCGCGTCGACCGGCGCGCGCCTGCTCGACGTGCACTCCGATCCCGACCACCACCGCTCGGTCTACACGCTCGCGGCGGACGATCCGAGCGTGATCGCGACGGCGCTCGTCGCGGGCGCGCGCGCCTGCCGGGAGCTCATCGAGCTGCGCGAGGTTCGCGGCAGCCATCCGCACGTCGGCGCGCTCGACGTCGCGCCGGTCGTGTATCTCGATCCGGCCCGCCGCGGCGCCGCCTGCGCCCACGCCCTGATCGCGGGGGAGGAGCTCGGGCGGGCCGGCTTCCCGGTCCTGCTGTACGGCGCGCTCGCGGACGGCCGCACGCGCGCGCAGCTGCGCCGCGGCGGGCTGAGCGGCCTGGCGAGACGCGTCGCCGGCGGCGAGCTCGCCCCCGACTTCGGCCCGGACGAGATCGACCCGCGGACGGGCGCGACGCTCGTCGCCGCGCGCCCGCCGCTCGTCGCCTTCAACGTCGAGCTGCGACCGCCCGCGACGATCGACGACGCGCGCGCGATCGCGGCGGCGATCCGCGACGGCGCCGCCAACGGCCTCCCCGGCGTCCGCGCGCTCGGCATCGAGCTGGCCGCCTGCGACGGCGTCGCGCAGGTGAGCACGAACGTCGAGGACCACCTCGCCGTCCCGCTCGCGCGGCTCGTCGCGGCGATCGCCCGGCACGCGCCCGTCGCCGGCTGCGAGCTCGTCGGCCTCGCACCCGCGGCCGCGTTCGCCGGCTTCCCGCGCGACGTCGCGGTGCGCAACCGGCGCACGGTCGAGGAGGCCCTCTCCAGCTGAGGCGAGCCGCGGCGCCACCGCCGCCCCGGCTCGCGCCACGAGAACCCCTAACCTCCAAACCCCATGGCGCAGACGAAGAAGAAGCGGCAGAGCAAGCACCGCGGCAACGCGGCCGGCGTCGTCGAGGCGCGCGGTCGCACGGGCCGCAAGCCGACGCTCGAAGAGCGCAAGGCAACCGACAAGGAGCTCGCCGCGCGCACGCGCCAGGAGCGCCTCATGCGACCCCCCACCTGGCGCTCGGCGGCGCAGCGCGCGGCGATCGCGGCGGTCGTCTTCGGCCTCGTGCTGGCGTTCCTGCCGGCGTTCAAGATGTCGGTCACGCGGGCGGTCCCGCTGACGTTGTTCGTCTTCGTCTTCTACGTGCCGCTCGGCTACTACACCGACCAGTTCGTCTACCGCCGCCGGGTGAAGGCGCAGGAGAAGAAGGCCGAGCGCAAGCCGGCCAAGAGCGCGTGATGGACGTCGAGATGTTCACCGTCGGGCCGGTGCAGGAGAACTGCTTTCTGGTGCGACCCGACGGCTGCGAGCACGCGGTCATCGTCGACCCGGGGGAGGAGGCGCCGCGCCTGCTGGAGGCGATCACCTCGCAGAAGCTCACCCTCGACGCCATCCTGCTCACGCACACCCACTTCGACCACGTCGGCGCCGTCGCGCCGCTGGCCCGCGCGACGGGCGCACCCGTGTACTGCCCGCAGCTCGAGGTCGCAGTCCTGCAGGACGTCATGGCGTTCGTGCCGTGGCCGGGCTTCGGCCCGTTCGAGTCGTGGGATCCCGAGGAGACGGTCGCCGGGGGCGAGACGCTCGAGCTCGCCGGCCTGACGATCGACGTCATCTTCACCCCGGGCCACAGCCCCGGCCACGTCACGTACGCGATCCGCGGCGAGCGCGCCCTGTTCTCCGGCGACGTGCTGTTCCAGGGCTCGGTCGGCCGCGTCGACCTGCCGGGCGGCGACTGGCCCACCCTGGCGCGCTCGATCGCCACGCTGCTCGACGCCCACGACGACGACACGACGGTCTATCCCGGTCACATGGGCATCACGACGCTCGGCGCCGAGCGCGCGTCCAACCCGT
>DASXCR010000077.1:0-2943 GCA_036491075.1 Solirubrobacteraceae bacterium | reverse complement strand
GGACGCCTCGATCGACGACTACGACGGGCTCGTCCTCCCGGGCGGGACGTGCAACCCCGACAAGCTGCGCGGAGACCCGGCGGCGGTGGCGTTCGTCCGCGACCTGGTCGAGGCCGGCAAGCCGGTCGGCGTCATCTGCCACGGACCCTGGACGCTCGTCGAGGCGGACGTCGTGCGCGGTCGCCGGCTGACGTCGTGGCCGACCGTTCGGACCGATCTGCGCAACGCCGGGGCGGACGTCGTCGACGAGGAGGTCGTCGTCGACGGGCACCTCGTGTCCAGCCGCGACCCCGACGACCTGCCGGCCTTCTGCGCGGCGATCGTCCGCGAGTTCTCGGCGGTGCACGCCGCCTGATCGGGACGGGTCGATCGACCCGCCCCGATCAGGCGGCGTGCACCCCCGAGAACTCGCGCACGATCGCCGCGCAGAAGGCCGGCAGGTCGTCGGGGTTGCGGCTGGACACGAGGTTCCCGTCGATGACGACCTCCTCGTCGACGACCTGCGCCCCCGCGTTGCGCAGATCCGTCCGCACGGTCGGCCACGACGTCAGGCGGCGACCGCGCACGACGTCCGCCTCGACCAGCGTCCAGGGCCCGTGGCAGATGACGCCGACCGGCTTGCCGGCCTCGACCAGGTCGCGCACGAACGCCACTGCCGCCGGGTCGCCGCGCAGCTTGTCGGGGTTGCACGTCCCACCGGGGAGGACGAGCGCGTCGTAGTCGTCGATCGACACGTCGGCGACGCGGCGGTCGACCCGGAAGCGGTCGGCCGGCTCGATGTCGCCGTGCATCGCCTGGATCTCGCCGTCGTCCAGGGACAACAGCTCGGTAAGCGCGCCGGCCTCGATCAGAGCCTGGCGCGGGCGCTCCAGCTCGACCTGCTCGACGCCGTCGGCGGCGAGGATCGCGATCCTGCGGCCGGTCAGCTCTTCTGCCATGGCGTGACTCCTTCGTCTCGACAACGGGACACCGCCGTCCCCGCGCGGTCTGCCTACCTCCGGGGGTAGGCGAAAATGCCGGCACGTAAACCTCGGGCCGTGCCTACTCGTGCAGGATCGTCACGTTCGGGCGGAGGGCGTCGGCTCAGCGTCGCGACGGGTCCTCACACCGCAGGCCAGCGTCGCGACGGGTCCTCACACCGCAGACCAGCCGCGTGCCAGCGCGCGAAGTCGTGATCCAGGCTGCACAGCGTCAGCCCGTGCTCGATCGCGAGTGCCGCGAGTCGGCGTGGGCGCAGTCGCGCCGTCGCAGACGTCGTGGCGCTACAGCCGCGGATGCAACCGTGCGAGCAGGCTGCGTCGCCGGGCCGCGGTGGCACCCGAGGCGACGACCCAGCCGCGACCGAGCCGGTGGCCGTCGAGGCCGGGGACCGGCGGCAGCGCGGCGGCCCGCGACGACGGGCGTTGCGCGTCGAGCAGGATCGCGGCGGTCACGTGCGCGTGGCTGCCGGGCACGTGGAAGACCGTGTAGGCGCACGACGCGAACGCGCGTCCCTCGATCCGCGACGGGAGGTGCGGGAGGCGCACGGCGACGCGCGCGTAGCCGGCGGCGAACCCGCGCGCGCCGCCGATCACGCAGCGCCGCGCGGGGGCCGCGCCCGTGACCAGCCGCGAGCTGCCACCGCCCGTACCGCGGTCGGCCTGCGTCGTGGCGGGCAGCTTGCGACCGTCCGCGGCGAGGGCGATCGGAGCCGCGAAGCTGCTCGGGCCGGGGCGGCGCGCGTCGCTGGGCGGCTTCCGCGTCGCCACGGCATAGCGCCAGCCGTAGGGGAGCGTGCGATCGCCGCGCGTCGCCACGGCCATGGCGCCGGCGAAGCGGACGGCCCGCGCGCTCGGGATCGTGATGGCGAAGCGGATCGTCTCGCCGACGCCGCCGAGCCCCGAGACGACGATCGCGCCGCCGGCGGCGCGGGGCGGCGCGCAGCCCGTCCCGCCGCTCGTCGTGCGTCCGCCCGACGAGTAGCGCACGCCGCCGCACCAGCCGGCCTGGCCGGCACGCAGGTCCGGGGCGAGCGAGACGGCGTACGCGCGCGACGCGCCGATCGGGCCCGCGAGCGGCTCGGACGGCTGCGTCGCGAGCCGCACGACCGCGGCGGTCGCGCTGCCGGCGACGACCAGCGCCGCCACGGCGATCGCCAGGCCGCGGCCCGGCAGGCGCCGCCGCCGCGCGATGGCGGCGGTGCGCCGCGTGCGCGTCAGCCGGTCGGCGGCTTGCACGAGGTCGCGCTCGAGTCCTTCGATGAAGTCGGTCATGCCGGTTTCTCCGTTCGCTTGCGCATCGCGCTCAGGCCGCGCGACACGCGCTGGCGCACGACGCTCGGCGAGGTCCGCATCTGGGCGGCGATCTCCTCGTAGCCGCGCTCGTCGACGATCCGTGCGAGCACGGCGTCGCGCTGGTCGGCGGGAAGGTCGTCGACGAGCGCGCTCACGTCGACGCCGCGCGCGACGTCCGCGAGCTCCTCGACGCGCTCGAGGTCGTGGTCGGTCAGCTCGCGCGGCGCGATGCGCAGCCGGCGGCGCGCGCGATCCTCGACCTGGCCGCGGCGCGCGGCGTCGACGAGCTTGGACGAAGCCATCGTCAGCAGCCAGGCTCGCGCCGGCCCGCGCCGGGCGTCGAAGCGGTCGTGCTGCTCGAGCGCGCTGGCGAAGACCTCGGCCGTGAGGTCGGCGGCGAGCTCCGGCCGGCGGGTGCGCGACAGCGTGTAGGCCAGCACCGCGCGGACGTGGCGGCGGTAGAAGAGCCCGAACGCCTCGGGCTCGAACCCCGTCGCCGCGAGCAGCTGCGCGTCGGTGCGTTGCTCGCTGGTCATGCTCCGGATACGAGTGGCCGCGTCATGGTGTGACAATGCCCCCGTGAACGTCACCCTTCCAGACGGAACCGAGCTCGAGCTCGCCGACGGCGCGACCGGCGCCGACGCGGCCGCCGCGATCGGTGCCGGCCTCG
>DASXCR010000076.1:0-7809 GCA_036491075.1 Solirubrobacteraceae bacterium | reverse complement strand
CGCCGCACGATGAAGCGCGGGTCCTCGCCGCCCTCGAGCATCACCGCGAGGTAGTACAGGCCGGCGTCGGGATCGGACGCGCGCACCGCCTTGATCCACGCCGAGATCAGGTCGTAGTGCTGGTCGCCGCCCTTGTCGTAGCGCACCGCGTGGCGCTGGAGCGCGTCCTCCGCCCCCTCCAGCGTGACCCGCCCGGCGGCGCCCGCGGTCGCCGCCGCGAGCTCGAGCGCGGCCAGTGCCGTGCGCGCGTCGCCGCCGGCGCGATCGGCGAGAAACGACAGCGCCTCGTCGTCGGCGCCCACGCCGCCGAGCTCGTCGCGCTCGATCGCGCGGCGCAGCAGCAGCTCGACGTCGGCGGCGCTCAGCGCCTGCAGCTCGTAGACCTGGCTGCGCGACAGCAGGGCGCCGTTGACCTCGAAGTACGGGTTCTCGGTCGTCGCCCCGATCAGCGTGACGAGCCCCTCCTCGACCGCCGGCAGCAGCGTGTCCTGCTGCGCCTTGTTGAAGCGGTGGATCTCGTCGAGGAAGAAGATCGTCGACTCGCCGGTCGCCTTGCGGCGATGCGCGGCGCGCTCGAGCACCTGGCGCACCTCCGCGCGCCCGGCCTCGACGGCCGAGAGCTCCTCGAACGCCGCGTTCGCGGTCACCGCGACGAGCCGTGCGAGCGTCGTCTTGCCCGTCCCCGGCGGCCCGTAGAGGATCATCGAGTGCGGCCGCCCGTCGGTCAGCGCGCGGCGCAGCGCGCTGCCCTCGCCGAGCAGGTGACGCTGCCCGACGACCTCGTCGGCGGACCGAGGCCGCAGGCGCACCGCGAGCGGCGCCTCGCGCGCCGGAACGCCGGTGCGCGTGCGCTGCGGCCCGTCGTCCGGTGCGAAGAGCTGGCCTTCCACGCGACCAGTATCGCCACCTCCCAGGCGTTGCCGGCACCGCGGCGCGTCGCGACGCCCAAGTGCGGGTGAGCGCGCGCGGCGCCGGCGCCATCGCGGCTTGCGACATGCGCCGCTATCGTCGGCACGGATGAAGCACGGACGCATGCTGCTCGCGGGGGCCGCCATCGTGCTGGCCGCCCTGCTGCTGACCGCCTGCTCGGAGGACCAGGCCGCCTCCAACGGCGATCCGATTGCGGGCAAGAAGCTGTTTCTCACCGTCGGCTGCTCCGGCTGCCACTCGCTCAAGGCGGCGGGCTCGACCGGCACGCAGGGGCCGGACCTCGACCTCGCGAACCCGAGCCCCAGCCGCGTCCTCGCGCAGCTGACGAACCCCGGCGGCCTGATGCCGAGCTTCGCCTCGAAGCTGACCCTCACGCAGAAGCGCAACATCGCCGCGTTCGTGGGGGCCAGCAACGCGTCCGGCAAGGCCGTCGCCGCGCCGTTTCGGCCGGACTCCAAGCGCCTCGCGGACTGCCGCGACGGCAACTACGACTGCCTCGAGCAGGCGTTCGGCAACCTGACCTACAACGAGGGCCCGAAGAAGTCGCTCGCGCTGCTGCAGAAGATGTCGACGACGAACGCGGCCGTGCAGGGCGACTGCCACCGCATCGCCCACCGCATGGGCTCGGCGGCGCTGACGCTCTACCACGACAAGGTCGCGCCGGCGTTCATCGCGGGCACGCCGGTCTGCGCCTCGGGCTACTACCACGGCATCATCGAGCGCGCGTTCCTCGGCCAGCCGACGAACAAGCTGGGGATCGTCGCGCGCCAGCTGTGCAGCGACTCGCAGATCACCGCCGCCGAGTTCCTGCTCTACCAGTGCATGCACGGCCTCGGGCACGGCCTGATGATCTACACGGGCTATGACATGCCGCTGTCGCTGAAGACGTGCGACGGCCTGCAGGACAACTTCGACCAGGTCTCCTGCAGCGGCGGCGTCTTCATGGAGAACTTCAACTCGTCCTATGGGGTGGTGTCGAAGTACCTCAAGGCGAGCGACCCGATCTACCCGTGCGACTCCGTCGCCGAGCGCTACAAGGCGCAGTGCTACGGGCTCGTCACGGCGAACCTGCTTCGCGTCGACGACTACGACCAGAAGAAGACCGCCGAGGGCTGCCTGCGCAGCGAGCCGGCCTGGGTCGAGACCTGCTTCGAGTCCTACGGGCGCGACGTCTCGGGCATCGCGGGCAAGAGCGCGGCCAAGGCGCTGGCGAGCTGCAAGCTCGCTCCGGGCAAGCACCAGGGCGACTGCATCTACGGCGTCTCGCGCGAGATCGTGAACTCCGATGCCGGCGGAGAGCGCGGCGCGCGCTTCTGCTCGAAGGCGCCTGCGCGCTATCGCAGCCGCTGCTACTCCGGCGTCGGCTCGGTGATGGCCGCGATCGTGACCCAGCCCGCCAAGCTGCGCGCGAGCTGCCGCACGCTCAGCGGCAGGCACTACGCGCGTGCGTGCGAGCAGGGCGCAGGGCTCGTCGCCGCGAGGAGCTCCGCCAAGTCCTGAGCCGGGCGCGCGCCGGCCGGGCGCGCGCAACGGACCATTAGCATGGCCGTCGTGGCCGACCTGCAGCAGGAGACGACCGAGCTCCTCCAGCGGCTGATCCGCTGCAACACGGTCAACCCGCCCGGCAACGAGCGCGAGCTGCAGGAAGGGCTCGCCGCCGACCTGCGCGCGGCCGGCTTCGAGGTCGACCTGCTCGGCGCCGTGGCGGAGCGCCCGAATCTCGTAGCAAGGCTGCCCGGCGCCGCCGACGGGCCGACGCTGTGCCTGCTGTCGCACGTCGACACGGTGCTCGCCACCGCCTCGGACTGGCAGCACGACCCGTGGTCGGCCGACATCGCCGGCGGCTGCGTGTGGGGGCGCGGCGCGCTCGACATGAAGTCCCAGACCGCGGCCGAGGTCTCGGCCGCGCTGTCGCTCGCCCGCGAGGGATGGCGCCCGGCGCGAGGCGACCTGCTCGTCGTCGTCGTGGTCGACGAGGAGGTCGGCGGCGAGCTCGGCGCGATGTGGATCTGCGACCAGCACCCCGACAAGGTCCGCTGCGACTACCTGCTCAACGAGGGCGCGGGCGCGGTCTTCCCCTACGACGGCGGGCGCTACTACGGCGTCTGCGTCGCCGAGAAGGGCGTCTTTCGCTTCCGCCTGACGACCGACGGCACCGCCGGCCACGCGTCGATCCCGCGGATCGGCGACAACGCGCTGCTGAAGATGGCGCCGCTGCTGGCGGCGATGGGCGCGCGCCAGCCGGGCTTCGACCTCACCGACGGGCCGCGCGCGCTGCTGCAGGGTCTCGGCCTGCTCGCGCCCGGCGCCGACGATCCGGCGGATGCACTCGAGCGCCTGCGGGCGACCGACCCGGGGCTCGCGCTGCTCGTCGAGCCGCTGCTCGGCGTCACGCTCGCGCCGACGCGGATCAGCGCCTCGGCGAAGATCAACGTCATCCCGGCGAGCGCGGAGCTGCGCGTGGACTGCCGCGTCCCGCCGGGGCTCGGCGAGGAGCAGGCGCTCGCCCGCATCCGGGAGGTGCTCGGCGAGGACGGCTATCGCCTCGAGTTCACCGAGAAGGTGATCGGCAACCAGTCGCCCGTCAGCTCGCCCCTGATGGACGCGATCACGGCGTGGATCGGCGAGCACGATCCGAGCGCGAGCGTCGTGCCGACGGTGCTGCCGGGCTTCACGGACTCGCGCACGTTTCGCGACGCGTTCCCGGACTGCGTCGCGTACGGCTTCTTCCCCCAGCGGCACATGACGCTCTACGAGACGTCGCCGCTGATCCACTCCGCCGACGAGCGCATCGACGTGCGCGACCTCGGCTTCGCGGCGACCTTCTTCCGCGACGTCACGAAGGAGATCCTCGGTGCCTGACCCCCACGACACGACGACCGGCGACGGTGAGGAGAAGCTGCGCCTCGGCGGGATGGCGCTGCGCAACGGGCTGCTCGTCCACGGCCCGACGCACTGGGCGGCCGCGGTGCGCCGCGAGGACGGGACGATCCAGGCGGCGTCGGGCCGCAAGCCGCGGCTGAAGGGCGTCGACAAGGTCGCCGGCGTGCGCGGGGTCGTGCGGCTCGGCGAGGCGATGCTCGTGATCCCGCTCGTCAAGCGCGCGCTGCCCGCCGCCAAGCTGCCCTTCCAGGACGTGCGCGTGCTCGGGACGATGGCCGCCGCCGCCGCGAGCGGGCGCGTCCTGCGCGCCACGATGAAGGCCGGGATGGGGACCGAGACGGCCGTCGCGGCGATCTCGCTGCTGCCGAGCCTCGTGGCGCTGCGCGGCGGCGAGCTCGCCGAGTACCACGGCGTCGAGCACAAGGCGATCGCGGCCTACGAGACCGGCAAGCCCGACGCCGCCGACGCCGCCAAGGAGCACGACCGCTGCGGCTCGCACCTGATGGCGCCGCTGATCGCCTCGAACCTCGCCGGCGCGGCGCTGCTGCGCGCGACGCTGAGAAAGCCCGGGCCGGCGGCGCAGATGGCGGTCGGCGTCGCGTCGCTCGGCATCGCCGTCGAGGTCTTCGCCTGGAGCGAGCGCCACCACGACAGCACGCTCGCCGGGATATTGCGCCGTCACGGGCACGAGCTGCAGCGCGTGCTCGGCACGCGCGAGCCGAGCGAGGAGCAGCTCGAGGTCGGCCGCGCGGCGCTCGCGGAGATCCTGCGCGTCGAAGCCTGACGGCGAGCCCGCGCCAACAGGCGTCCAGCGGCGCTTGAGCTTTCCCGACCCCCTGCCGAAGGGGTCGTGATGGCCCAACACCAGAGCTTCCTCGATCAGCTGCAGAACTTCGGCACGAACTGGGCGGGCGCGTTCACGATCCTGTTCATGTTCATCATCAGCTTCTTCCTCTGGAGGACGCTGAAGCTGATGCCGCGGACCAAGCCGGTGCAGATCAAGCCGGAGGTCAAGTCCGCGATCGGCTGGGAGGAGATCGCCGGCGTCGACGAGGCCAAGGACGAGCTGCGCGAGGTCGTGGAGTTCCTGCGCGACCCCAAGCGCTTCGCCGCGCTCGGCGCGCGCGTGCCGAAGGGCGTGCTGCTGCACGGGCCTCCCGGCACCGGCAAGACGCTGCTGGCGAAGGCCGTCGCCCACGAGTCCGGCGCGCAGTTCTTCTCGCAGTCGGCGGCCTCGTTCGTCGAGATGTTCGCGGGCCTCGGCGCGGCGCGGATCCGGCGCCTGTTTCGCGAGGCGCGCAAGAACGCGCCGGCGATCATCTTCATCGACGAGCTCGACGCCGTCGGCGGGCGCCGCGGCTCGGACCACAACGGCGAGCGCGAGCAGACGCTCAACCAGCTGCTCGTCGAGATGGACGGCTTCAACACGAGCGGCGACCTCGTCGTCATGGCCGCCTCGAACCTGCTCGACAAGCTCGACCCCGCGCTGCTGCGTCCCGGCCGCTTCGACCGCCAGGTCTTCGTCTCGCCGCCCGACGTCGAGGGCCGCGAGCGGATCCTCGAGGTCCACACGCGCGACAAGCCGGTCGTCGACGTCGACCTCTCGCGGGTCGCGGCGCGCACGAGCGGGCTGACGGGCGCCGACCTCGCGAACCTCTGCAACGAGGCCGCGATCCGCTGCGTGCGTCGCGGCGACGGCGCCCTGACCGACGCCGACTTCGACCAGGCGCTGGACCGCGTGATCGCCGGCGTGCAGTCGCGGCGCGTGCTCAACAAGCACGAGAAGGAGGTCGTCGCCTACCACGAGGCAGGCCACGCGCTCTGCGCGGAGCTCCTGCCCGGCGTCGACCGCGTGCACAAGATCTCGATCGTCCCGCGCGGCCAGGCGCTCGGCTACACGCTGAACCTCCCCGACGAGGATCGCTACCTCAAGACGCGCGACGAGCTGCTGGACCACATGACCGTGCTGCTCGGCGGCCGCGTCGCGGAGCAGCTCGTCTTCGGCGAGGTCACGACCGGCGCCTCGGACGACCTCAAGCGCGTCGCCCAGGTGGCGCGCGCGATGGTCCACGACTACGCGATGGGCACGCCCGCGACGGCCGGCGCGGCGGTCCCCGAGGGCGACGGCGCGTCCGAGCAGTTTCGCCGCGTCCGCGACGAGGAGCAGCAGCACCTCGCCTTCGAGGCGCAGCGCGCCGCCATCGAGCTGCTCTCCAGCCAGCGCGAGAAGCTCGAGGAGTTCGCCGTCGCGCTGCTCGAGCGCGAGGTGCTCGAGCGCGACGACATCGACGTGATCATGAAGGGCGTGCCGCGCATGGAGCGCCGCCCCGGCCAGGCCGGGCTGCGGATGGTCGCCGCGCAGGCCCAGGCGACCGATGACCTCGCCATCGGCGACGGACACCCGTCGCGCCCGCAGGGCACGCCCCAGCCGCCGCCGGTTCCCGGCATCTGAACCGGCGCAACATCGCACAGATCCGTGCGCGCGAGGGCGCCCGCGGCCACTACGATGGGCCGCGTGTTCACCCGCGTCGACCACATCGGCGTCGCCGTCGAGGACCTCGACGCGGCGCTGGCCCTCTACGAGCGCGACTACCGGATGACGCTCGTGCATCGCGAGGTCGTCTCGGCGCAGGGCGTCGAGGCGGTGCTGCTCGACGTCGGCGAGAACCACGTCGAGCTGCTCGCTCCGCTGGGACCCGACACGCCGGTCGGCAGGTTCCTCGCCAAGCGCGGCCCGGGCATGCACCACGTCGCCTACCAGGTCGCCGACATCGAGGCGACGCTCGCGTCGCTGCGCGAGGCGGGCGTGCGGCTCATAGACGAGACGCCCCGCGGCGGCATCCGCGACTCGCAAGTCGCCTTCCTGCACCCGAAGTCCTCCGGCGGGGTGCTGACCGAGATCGTCCAACCTGCGAAGGGACACTGACACCCCACATGGCTCTCCAGCGCGTCACGATCGGCTTCACCGGGACCCAGGTCCTCGCCGTCCGCCTCGAGGACGAAGACCTCGACGGCCTGCTCGAGGGGCTGGCCGCCGGCGACTGGCTCGACCTCGCCGTCGACGACGGCACGATCCGCATGAACCTCAGCCAGGTGGTCTACGTGCGCACGAACCGCGACGAGCACCGGGTGGGGTTCGGAGCGGGGTAGCGAGGCCGGCGTATGAGCGCCCTCCCGTCGCATGAGGCCGAGGAGCGCTGGCGCCGGACCGTCGAGCAACGCGGCCGGCCGCTGAAGCTGAAGGTCGGGCGGCTGCTGCGGGAGTTCGGCCACCGGCGCCTGGAGCCGGGCGTCGGCGACTCGATCGAGGCCCGGCTGGCGCGCGTCGGGCTGCGCGTGACGCCGCCGCTGCGCGACGTCACGGCCGATCAGGTCATCACGCTGGACCTCGTGCGCACGGACGTCCCGCGGCCGGCGCCGCGCGCGGGCGGCGCGTTCCCGATCGCCCCCTCGCCCGGTGCTCCCGGCGCGCCGGCGCCCGGCGCGCGCCCGGGCGCACGAGTCGACGGCGCGAGCGTCGGCGGCGCTCCCGGCGCAGCGGTGGACGCCGAGCAGACCCCGCTCGTGTGGGCGGCCGTCGAGGCCGAGCGCCACGTCCGCGATGCGCTCGACCAGGCCGCCGCGATGGCCGCCGAGCGGATCGCCGCCCTCGAGCGCGACCTCGCGGCCGAGCGCGAGGCGGCCGCGGCGGCACGCGAGGAGCGCGACGCGGTCGCCCGCCGGGTGGCTGCCGAGCGGCGAGCGGCGGCGGCGCGCCTGGAGCAGCTGTCGGCCTCCGAGCGCGGCGCGCTGCGCGAGCTGGACGGCGGAGCGCGGCCCTTCGAGCTCGACGACGATCTCCCGCAGGTCCGGCTCGCGTACGAGCCATCGGCGACCGGGTCCGACGATGGCCTCGACCCGGCGCAGGTGCGCCACCCCTACCAGCCGGCGGCGGCGCGGCGCGCCGACGGCTTCCTCGAGCCCGGCTTCGCGCTCGAGCCCGACGACGACCTCGCG
>DASXCR010000075.1:0-2304 GCA_036491075.1 Solirubrobacteraceae bacterium | reverse complement strand
CGTCCGGCCTCGTCGCGCACATGATCCGCGGCGCCGCGGCCTGTGACTCGCTGCCGCTGATCGACCGCGCCCGCGCGGACGGCTATCCGCTCGACCCGTCCCGCGTCACGTGCCCGGTGCGAATCCTCTGGGGGACGGAGGACGCGATCCTGCGTTGGCCGGACGCGGCGCGCCGCTACGAGAAGGAGCTGCCGAACGCGGACTGGGCGATCCTCGACGGCGTCGGCCACTGCCCGCAGCTCGACCGGCCGCTCGAGACCGCGCAGCTGATCCTCGACTTCATCCGCTGAGCTCGATCTCCCAGCCCGGCTGCCACACGAACTCCTCGGCGAGCACCTCTTCGAGCGACGCCCCGCCCGACCGGCGCGCGAGCGCGTACCGCGCCGCCATGTGGCCGATCACGAGCACGCGCTCGCCGTCGCGCGTCGCCACGAGCTCGTCGAGGAACCGGTCGACCCGCGCGACCGCCTCGCGCCACGTCTCGCCCCCGGGATACCGGTCATCGGCGCCGCGATGCGCGCGCGGGGCGCCGTTCAGCGAGCCGTAGTCGCACTCGCGCAGCCGCCAGTCGAGCAGCACGTCGAGGTCGGGGAACGCGATGCGCGCCGTCTCGACCGCACGCGCGAGATCCGACGCGAACACGACGCGCAGGTCCGCGCGGCGCGCACCGAGCTCGGCCGCCTGCGCGCGCCCGGCCGCGGAGAGCCGGCCCGGCAGCCAGCCGGTCATGACTCCCGCTTCGTTGTCCTCCGTCGTCGCGTGTGTCTCGAAGACGACCCGTACGCTCACGCGAAGCGCGCGGCCGAGCGGGCGCGCCGCTTCTCCGCCTCGACCTCGCGGTCTTTGGGCGCTGCGGTCGTGACGAGCTCGCCGAGCAGGCGCGAGGTGACGGCCGAGATGTCCGCGACGGCACGGGCGAAGGCCTCTTCGTTCGCCTTCGACGGCTTCGTCATGCCGCTCACCTTGCGCACGTACTGCAGGGAGGCGGCCTCGACCTCCTCGCCACTCGTCGGCGGCGCGAAGTTGTAGAGGATCTTGATGTTCCGGCACATGCGATCGAGTCTAAAGACCGCCGCTCACCCGGTCGATAGAGATCTCATGCGCTCCATCACCGGCCTCTGCGTCACGTTCGGCACGCTCGCCGGCGGCTATGTCCCGTCCCTCTGGGGGGGATCGGACTTCTCGGTCGTGTCGCTCCTCACCGGGGCGCTCGGCGGAGCCGCCGGCCTCTGGCTCGCGCTGCGCCTGCAGGCGTAGCGCGAGCCAGGACTGCGGCCCTAGACGATCAGTGGTGGCCCTTGGCCGCCTGGATCTTCACGAGGGTCGTCGCGCCGTTCGAGAACGCGCACTGGATCTCGACCGTGTCGCCCTGCTTGACCTTCGCGGCGTCGGACGCAAGGTTCGACGGGATCGCACAGGTGACGCCCGCGACCGTGATCGACGTGGAGCTGAGCGCCGAGATCGTCCCGCGCGCGGAGCTCCGCTCCGTGCCCGGTCCGGCGTTCGCCTTGCACGAGGTGCCGCCGGTCTCGACGGCGGAGCCGCCCGCGGTGCCGCCGATCTTGCCGCCCGTGAACCCGGTCTCCGGCGCGAACGTCGCCGACAGGTTGCCGAGCAGCGCGTTCTTCGATGCCGTGCGTCCGGTTGCGAGCCCGGCGACCGAGCCGCCGTCGTAGACGGTCGAGAAGGCGAGCCGCGTCGCGTTGCCGACCTTCAGCTGGCCGGACACGGTGCCGACCTTGTCGGTCGTGTTGACGACGCTGCGCGCCTGGATCGTCACGGCGCCCGTGAGGTCGGCGTCGCCCGACGCAGTCCCCGTGTACTTGCCCTGCGTGACGACGATCGTCTTGCCGTCGGTCGTCGTGCACGTCTTGCTGGAGACGGTGCCCGCCGCCGCCGAGAACGTCCCGGCCACCGACTTCGCCGTCTTCGCGCCCTCGATCCCATGCGCGACCGCGACGCTCGCCACAACGAGTGCGACGACAGCGGCGGTTGCGAGTATCAGTTTGCGCATGGCAGATCCTCCTGGTGCATGGGTTCGTCGGACCCTGAAGGCACGCGGTGCGGGGGCGGCTAAGGCAAGGTAAGGCGCAGGTAAGGCCGAGGCAGTCGCTACGCTCGGCCCGGGTCATGCTCCGCCGCGCCGCATCCGTGCTGCTCGTCGCGGCCGCGCTCGCCGCGCCCGCCCATGCGCAGCCGACGACGCTGATGCCGGGCGTGACGTCCGAGCAGACGGTCGAGTTCACGCCGCACGGCGCGGTCGTCGTCGACGTGCTCACCGCGCCGCGGCCCGGCGGGCTCTAC
>DASXCR010000074.1:0-9356 GCA_036491075.1 Solirubrobacteraceae bacterium | reverse complement strand
CGCGAGGCCGTGGGCGAGCGCCGCGCTGCTCGCGAGCCAAGCGTCAGCGCGCGACGGCGAGATCGAAGCTCCGCGGCGCTCGCGGGCGCGCGCACCACGAACAAGCTCGCGCGCGGCCCGGCGGGCGCCCGCTCGGCAAGGCTACTGCGCGCGGATGCGCTTGAACTCGTCGCGATAGGACTGCGGGCGACCCCACATCTGGGTCACCTCGACGCGGCCCGCGCGCATCTCGCGCAGCGCGAGCTCCCCGTCGATGCCGGCGTCGTCGAGCAGCTTCAGGGCGCCGTGCACGGCCTGCGCCGCGGCAGCGTGCCCGAAGCGATGGGCGACGAGCAGCTTCCAGTGCCAGTCGTGCCGCGAGTACGGCTGGGCGTTGCAGGTGACGAGGTACGTGGCGGCGTCGACGTAGCGCTTCTCGTCGGCGATCCGCAGATCGAGCTCGAGGTCGGTCCAGTCGTCGGGCAGCGACGTGACGATCTGCGTGAACGTGTCGGCGAGGGCCATGACGCAAGGCTAACCGGCGACGGCGACGGCCGGCGTCGCGCCGCCAGCATCGACGCTCGGCACGCTGCCCTCGGGGTCGCGGGCATGTGGTGGCAGCAACGCCGTCAGCACGAGCAGCACCGGCATCGTCGCCAGCTCGACGAGCAGGCAGCGGCTCAGCGCCGTCACGAACCCGGAGTGACCGAGGACGGTGAAGAAGATCGTCCCGATCGCGGCGACGCCGACCGCGCCCGCGAGCTGCTGGACCGCGTTCAGTACGCCCGATGCCGACCCGACCTCGTCGTCGGTCACCGCCGCGAGAATGAAGTCGAACAGCGGCGAGACCACGAGGCCGAGGCCGATGCCGACCAGCGCCTGCGCGGGGATCAGCTCGGTGGACGTCGTCGAGAGGCCGTGCCCGACGACGACGTCGCGCAGCCACCAGACGCCGGCGGCCGCCACGACGGTGCCGATCTGCAGCGTCGTGCGACCCAGGCGCGGGACCAGCACGGTCACGGCCGCGGTCGCGCCGATCGCCGTGCCAAGCGCGAACGGCGCGAGCGTGACGCCGGCGTGGATCGCCGAGAAGTGCTCTCCGAACTGCAGGTAGAGCGTCAGGACGAGCAGCGTCCCGATCATGCCCGAGAAGAACACGACGATGCCCGCGAGCCCGATCGCGTAGGCGCGGTGGCCGAAGATGCTCGCCTCGATCAGCGGGTCGCCGCCGCCGCGCCGGACGTGCCTGCTCCACGCGACGAGCAGGCCGAACGACAGCGCGCTCGCGGCCACCATGAGATAGGTCCACGCCGGCCAGCCCGCCTCGCGGCCCTGGATCAACGGGTAGATCAGCAGGCCCATGCCGAGCGCGCCGAGCGCCGTGCCGGCCGGGTCCAGCCGCGTGCGCCGCGGGGCGCGCGACTCCGGCATCAGCCGAACGGCACCGATCGCCGCGACCAGCCCCAGCGGGAGGTTGACGAAGAAGATCAGCCGCCAGCCGGTGCCGAACGCATCGGCCGCGATCAGCGCACCGCCGATGATCGGCCCGAGCACCGCCGACAGGCCGATGACGGGGCCGAAGAGCGCGAATGCCCCACCCTGCTCGTCAGGCGCGAAGACGTCGCGGATGATCCCGAGACCCTGCGGGACGAGCAGGGCGGCCGCCGCGCCCTGGGCGAGCCTGCAGCCGATCAGCATCGGCGGGCTCGCGGCGAGGCCGCACGCGACCGACGCCGCCACGAAGCCGACCGCGCCGATGACGAACAGCCGCCTGCGGCCGTACATGTCGCCGAGCCGCCCGCCGGTGATGAGCACGACGGCGAACGCCAGCGCGTAGCCGCCGATGACCCATTGCAGCGCCGCGGCGCTTGCGTGCAGATCGCCGCGGATCGTCGGCGCGGCGACGTTGACGACGGTCCCGTCGAGCAGGTCCATGCACTCGGCGACGAGCACGAGCGCGAGGATCGCCCACTTGCGCGGATGGCTGACCGGGACGCCGTCGGACATGTGCAGCGGAGTTCTACATGGCGCGCCGCCGCCGCGCCGCCCCCGCGTGACGGCGCGTTTTCAGTACACCTCGGGCACGAACGTCTGGTCGCTGATCGGCGGCCGGACGTAGTGCCCGTCGTCCTGGCGCGCAGGGAGCTCGAGCGGCGGCCCGATGACGTCCTCGTACGGGATCATCGAGAGCAGGTGGGCGATGCAGTTCAGCCGCGCGCGGCGCTTGTCGTCGGCGTCGACGACGAACCACGGCGCCTGCTCGATGTCCGTGTGGGCGAACATGTCGTCCTTCGCCTTGGAGTACTCGACCCACAGCTCGCGCGACTTGAGGTCCATCGTGCTGAGCTTCCAGCGCCGCATCGGATCGTTGACGCGTGCCTGGAAGCGCTTCTCCTGCTCGGCGTCGGAGACCGAGAACCAGTACTTGATGAGGACGATCCCCGAGCGCACGAGCATCCGCTCGAACTCCGGGCAGGAGCGCATGAACTCCTGCTGCTCCTCGTGCGTGCAGAAGCCCATGACCCGCTCGACGCCGGCGCGGTTGTACCAGAAGCGGTCGAACATCACGAGCTCGCCCGCCGACGGCAGGTGCGCGACGTAGCGCTGGAAGTACCACTGCGTGCGCTCGCGCTCGGTCGGCGCCGCGAGTGCCGCGATCCGCCAGACGCGCGAGCTCGTGCGCTCGCTGATGCGCTTGATCACGCCGCCCTTGCCGGCGGCGTCGCGGCCCTCGAACACGACGACGACCCGCAGGCCCTCGTGCTTGATGTACTCCTGCAGCAGCACGAGCTCGCGCTGCAGCTTGACGAGCTCGGCGTCGAACGTCGCACGGTCGAGCTTCCTGCGCTTCTCGGGCTTGGCCATGCTCGCAGTCTGCCCGCGATCGGCGGTCGCGGGCAAACGCCACGGTGGCGGAGATCTGCTCGGCACGACGGGACCGGCATCAGGTCACGAGCCTGGTCGGGCTCGCGCGGTCCACCGGAACCCCTCGGTGGACGCACGATCAAAGTCGACAAAGCTGATCGGGTTTATGAGGTATCGTCCTCGCGCATGCACACGGACGTCCATCAGCACCTCTGGCCGCAAGCGCTCGTCAGCGCGCTGACCTGGCGCCGCGAGGCCCCGCTGCTGCGCCGCAGCGGGCACGACTGGATCCTGCGCCTGCGCGACGAGCCCGACTGCGCGTTCGACCCCGCGGCGCACGACCCCGAGGAGCGCGCGCGGCTGCTGCGCCGCGACGGCGTCGACCGCGCGCTGCTGGCGATGTCGAGCCCGCTGGGCGTCGAGGGCCTCCCCCGCGAGGAGGCGCAGCCGCTGCTGGACGCGCACAACTCCGGCCTGCTCGAGCTCGGCGGCCCCTTCGGCGTCTGGGGCGCGGTGTCGCTGCGACCGCCCGACCCGGCCGACGTCGATGCCCTGCTCGACGCCGGCGCCGTCGGCATCTCGCTGCCGGCCGGCGCCCTGAGCGGCCCCGACGGCGTGGCACGCTGCGCGAGCCTGCTCGAACGTCTCGAGCGCCGCGACGCCCCGCTGCTCGTGCACCCCGGCCCGGGACCGTGGCGCCACTGGCGCCCGCAGGCATACGCGGAGTCCGGCGCGCCGCTGTGGTGGCCTGCGCTGACGCGCTACGTCGCCGACATGAACGCCGCGTGGCACGCGTTCGTCGCCTTCGGGCGCCCAGCACACCCGCGGCTGCGCGTCGTGTTCGCGATGCTCGCGGGCGGCGCGCCGCTGCACGCCGAGCGGCTCACCGCACGCGGCGGGCCGGCCGGCGCGATCGCGGACGAGCGCATCTACTACGACACGTCCTCCTACGGCGCGCGCACGATCGACGCGGTGGTGCGCTGCGTCGGCATCGACCAGCTCGTCTACGGCTCCGACCGCCCGGTCGTCGACGTCGGTGCGACCGCGCCGCTCGGGGCGGCCGCGCGCGAGGCGATGGTCGGCGCCAACGTCGCCCGGCTGCTCGGCGAGGCGCGGCTCGCGGTGGCGTCATGATCGACCTGCAGACCGGGCGCGACCTCACGCGCGAGGAGCTGAGCGAGCTCGTCGCCGATCTCGCCGCGCGGCCCGACGAGTGGCGCCACCTGGTCGATCACGACCCCGACGTGCGCACGTACGAGCAGCTGCTGCGCGACGAGCACGTCGCCGTCTGGCTGATCTGCTGGATGGACGACCACGACACGGGCTTTCACGACCACGACGTGTCGTGCGGCGCGCTCGCCGTCGCGCAGGGCACCGTCGTCGAGGAGCGCCTCGCGCTCGGCGGGCCGCCGGCCAGCCGGCGCCTCGGCGCGGGCCAGGCGCTGCACTTCGCCGCCTCGGACATCCACCGCGTCGCGCACGGCGGCGACGGGCCGGCGATCACGATCAACGCCTACTCCCCGCCACTGTGGCGGATGGGCGCCTACGAGACCAAGCCGAGCGGCGAGCTGCAGCGCCACTCGATCTCCTACGCCGAGGAGCTGCGCCCGCTCGGCGTCAGGTGATGCCGAGCCCGCGCGATCGCGCGAGGGCCTGGGGCTATCCTCGATCGATGGCCACGATCACCGACGAGCTCGTAGCCGAACACCTCGCGCTGACCCGGGCCTGCGGCCTGCTGGACCGCTCCGAGCGCGGCAAGCTCGCCCTCACGGGCAGCGAGGCGAAGTCGTTTCTGGCCGGTCAGGTGACCAACGACACCGTCGGCCTGGCGGCCGGCCACGGCTGCTACGCCGCCTTCCTGACGCACAAGGGCAAGATGCTCGGCGACCTGCGGATCCTCGCGGTCGACGAGCCCGTCGAGGAACTGCTGCTCGACACCGAGCGCGCGACGCTGCAGGCGCTCTTCGACATGGTGCGCCGCTTCAAGATCGGCTTCGACGTCGAGCTGCACAAGCGCACCGTGCAGCGCGGGCTGCTGTCGCTGATCGGCCCGCGCTCGCGCGAGATCGCCGGCGCGCAGGACCTGCCCGACGAGGAGCACGCGCACCGCGGCGGCGAGGTCGCCGGCCGGGCCGTGCGCCTGATCGTCGCCGACGGCGGTGTCGACGTGCTCTGCGACGCCGGCGACACCGAAGCCGTCCGAGACGCGCTCGAGCGGGCCGGCGCGTTGCCCGTCTCCGAGGCCGCGACCGAGATCGTCCGCGTCGAGCGCGGACGCCCGCGCTACGGCTTCGACCTCGACGACACGACGATCCCGCAGGAGGCCGGCCTCAACGCGCGCGCCGTCTCCTTCACGAAGGGCTGCTACGTCGGCCAGGAGACGGTTGCGCGGCTCTTCTACCGCGGCAAGCCCAACCGCCACCTGCGCGGGCTGCGCCTGTCGGAGCCCGCGCCGGCCGGCGCGGAGCTTCAGCTCGGAGAGCGCGTCCTCGGGCGGCTGTCGAGCTCGGTCGTCTCCCCCGCGCTCGGCCCGATCGCGCTCGGGCTCGTGCGTCGCGAGGCCGCGATCAGCGACACCGTGGCGGTCGCGGGTGGCGCCAGCGCCGAGGTCGTCGAGCTGCCGTTTCGCTGACGGGGCTCGGGCGTCGCGGGGGCGCAGGCGAACGCGTCGAGCGCCGCGACGTCGGGGATCGGCCGGAGGTCGAGCGACTGCGCGTCGTGGCTCGCGAGCCAGGTCTGCACGATCCGCGCCTCGGCGACCGCCTCCGCCGGCAGCTGCGCGACCGCGTCGTCGCGGCCGGCGAGCGCGGCGAACGTGCGCGCGTGCAGGTCGGACGGGGTCGGGGCGCTCGTCCAGTCCGCGAGCCGCCCGCCGACGAGCCAGAACGCGTCGTGGCCGCGCGCGCGCGGGTGGCCGGCGAGCACGAGTCGCGGACGCGCGTGCGTGGCGGCGAGCGCTCCGTCGGCCCCGAGGGAGCGCACCAGCACCGCGATCCGCTCGCGCCGGCGGCGCAGCCACGCCGCCCGCTCGAAGTGCTCCTGCGCCGCGGCGGCGCGCATCTGCGCGTCGAGGTGCGCGAGCAGCGCGCCGCCGCCATCATGGCCCGTGAACAGGCCCAGCGCCTCGTCGAGGTGGCGGCGGTAGAGGTTCGGGTCGAGGTCGTTGAGGCACGGCGACAGGCAGCGCCCCATCTGCCCGTACGCCGACGCCCACGGTCGCAGCCGCAGCTTGCGCCCGCAGTGGCGCAGGCCGAACAGCGAGTCCAGCTGCTCCTTGAGCTCGACCGCGCCGGCGCGGCTGCGCAGCGGGCCGATCGTCACGCCGCGCCCGGCCGCCGGCTCGCGCGCGACCTCGAGCACGGGGAACGCGATGTCGAGCCGGCAGCGCAGGTAGACGTACGGATCGTCGTGCTTGTGGACGACGTTGCCCGGCGGGCGCAGCTCGCGGATCAGGCGGTGCTCGAGCACAAGCGCGCCGAGCTCCGAGCAGGTCGATCGGTGGTCGACGATCGCCGCCTGCTCGGTCCAGCCCTCGGCGGGTGCGGAGGCCGCGAAGTGCGACCGCGCGCGCGAACGCATCGACACGGACTTGCCGACGTACAGCAGCTGACCCGCGGCGTTGCGAAACAGGTAGACGCCCGGCGCGTCGGGCAGCGCCGACGTGTCGGGGCGGTGGCGCTTGATCGCGCCACCGGCGATCGTGCGGCTGGCGCGCGGACGCGCGCGGCGCACGGGCCCGAGCACGCTCAGCGCCTCGGCGACGGTCGCGGCATGCGCGCACAACCGGCCGAACAGCGCGCAGAACACGCGTGCGCAGGTCTCGGCGTCGGCGAGGGCGCGATGCGTCGTCTCGACCTCGATCCCGAGCGCGTCGGCGAGCGCGGCCAGCCGGCGCTGGCGCACGAGCGGCGCGAAGCGGCGGGCCAGCGCGACCGTGCACAGCACCGGCGGATCGGGCCAGGGCAGGCCCGCGCGGTCGAACGCCTGGCGCAGCACGCGACGGTCGAAGGACGCGTTGTGCGCGACGAGCACGCGGGCGGGCGGCGACCCGATCAGCTCGGCGAGGTCGGGCAGGACGGCCTCCGCCGCCGGCGCCTCGTCGACCATCCCCTGCGAGATCTGCGTGAAGCGCTGGATCGAGCGCGACAGCGGCGCCATGGCGCCGACGAGCGTCTCCCAGCGGTCGTGCAGCTCGCCGCCGCCGACGAGCACGGCGCCGATCTCGGTCAGCTCGCAGTCCTCGCCGGCGCGGCCGTTGGTCTCCGTGTCGACGACGAGGAACTCCGTCGTGGCGAGCGGCTGGGCGAGCAGGTCCACGAACACATGTTCCGCCGGCGCCCGACGTCGTGCAAGCGAGCTTGCAGGGGTGACGTGCTCTCCGCGCGAGCTCGGCGCAACGCAGCCCTTGCGCAGCCCAACGCGCCCGGCTGCGCCGCGGCCGGGCTCCGCCACGACGCGCTGGGGTAGGTTGCCCGTACGCCTGCTCATGCCTGGGTCACGAGAGTGAGAACGATCCGCGCACCGCGCGGGGTGCGGCGCCCCGCGGTCGCCGCCGCGGTCACGCTCCTCACGGCGCTCGCCGGCGGCTGCGGGAACGGCGAGATGCCCGATGCCGATCGCCAGCCGGCGACGATCACCGTCAGCGCGACGATCGCTCCCAAGGGCGTGACCGTGTCCCCGTCTCGCATCGGGGCGGGGGCGATCACGCTGCTGGCCAGCAACCAGACGCCCAGGTCCCAGCGCCTGGAGCTGCGCAGCGCACGGCTCCCCGCGGGCGGGCACATGCTCGTCCAGGACACGGGCCCGATCAACCCCGGCGCGACGGCGTTCCTGAAGGCCGACGTCCGGGCGGGCTCGTACGTCGTCTCGGCACGCGGATCGACGATCGCGACCGCGACGCTCGGGGTCGGGCCGACGCGCAGCGCGCAGGACGACGGGCCGGCGCCGTAGCCCCGTCGCATGGCGCCGCCCGGCTTGCGACAATGCGCGCAATGCGCCGCAACCGCACCGTTCTCGCAGCGCTCGCGGCGCTGGCGCTCGCCAGCGCCTGCGCCCTGCTGCTGAGCGGCGGCTCGTCCGCCGCGCAGTCCAAGTCCCAGCAGTTCTTCCGCACGACGCTGCTCGCCGACGCCCAGACCACCGGTGCCGTCAAGCAGCTGCTGCGCGATCGCGGTGGGATCGTCGCGCCGGAGATCCTGTTCGGCGACCTGACCGGCGACGGGCGCTCCGACGCCGTCGTGCTCGCCGACGCGGGCGGCGCCGCAGGCGTGGTCGCACTCTACGTCTTCAGCACCGACGGCAAGGCGGCGGACAGTCCGCTGCGCGCCGTCTACCGCTCGCAGCAGCTGTACCGCGCGAGCGTCTCGATCTCGGGGACGTCGCTGATCGTGCGCACGCCGGAGTACGCCTCCGGCGACGACCTCTGCTGTCCGGCGAAGGTCGCCCAGCGCACGTACGCGTGGAGCGAGGCCGCGAAGACGTTCAAGTCGCACGGCTCGGTCGAGCTGCCCGGCCCGACGACCGCGACGACCACCGCGCCGGCCACGCCTCCGACGGGCTGACGCCCGCCTCGTGCCCGCGGCGGCGGATGGCGAGAGGACGGGCCACACCACCGTCCGCGATGGCGACCGATGACTTTCCGCCGCTCGCCAGGTCTGCATCGACGAGACCAACGAGAGGAGAGCCGCATGAGCCTGCCCGAGGTCGTTTCACCCGCCGCGTGGCGCGCCGCCCGCATCGAGCTGCTCGCCGAGGAGAAGGCCCTGACGCGGGCCCGCGACGCGCTCAACGTCAAGCGCCGCGAGCTGCCGATGGTCCGGATCGAGAAGGACTACGCCTTCGAAGGACCCGACGGAGCGGTGAGCCTGCTCGAGCTGTTCGACGGTCGCAGCCAGCTGATCCTCGGGCACTTCATGTTCGAGCCCGACGCGTCCGACGGCTGCCCGAGCTGCTCCGCGGGCGCGGACGAGCTGTCGGACGGTCTGTTCGCGCACCTGCACGCCCGCGACACGACGCTCGCGTTCGTCTCGCGGGCCCGCCTCGCCACGCTCGAGGAGTACCAGGCGCGCAGGGGCTGGACGTTCCCGTGGTACTCGTCGTACCGCAGCGACTTCAACTACGACTTCCACGTGACGCTCGACGAATCGGTCGCACCCGTCGAGTACAACTACCGCACGAAGGCCGAGTACGAGCGGCTCGGCTCGCCGTTGGCTGACGGCGACGATTCGATGGAGATGCCGGGCACGAGCTTCTTCCTGCGCGTCGGCGACGAGGTCTTCCACACGAGCTCGACGTACGCCCGCGGCGCCGAGATGACCGGCGGCTCGTACTACTTCCTCGACCTGACGGCGCTCGGCCGTCAGGAGGAGTGCGAGCTGCCGAAGGGCCGCGCCGCCGCCGCGCACGCCGCGTCGCCGGACTTCGCCACCTGACCGCCGGCGCGCGTCAGCGCTTGACCGCCGGCAGCTGCACGCTCTGCAGCTTGCCGGCCACGAGCACGAACGCGCGCCGCC
>DASXCR010000073.1:0-10313 GCA_036491075.1 Solirubrobacteraceae bacterium | reverse complement strand
GGCGACGGTCGGGATCCTGCTCTACGGCGGCTTCCAGGTCATCCACGGCCAGATCGAGGCGGGCGTCGTGGTCGGCTTCGTCGTCGCGCTGAACGGCTTCTTCGACCCGATCCAGCAGCTGTCGCAGGTCTACACGACCTACCAATCGGGCATGGCCGCGCTCGACAAGATCTTCGACCAGCTCGAGATCGAGCCCGACCTCGTCGACGCCCCGGATGCGACCGACCTCGGCCGCCTGCGCGGTGAGATCGAGCTGCGCGACGTGTCGTTCGGCTACGACACCGGCGACGAGCTCGTGTGGGCGGTGCGCCACGTATCGCTGACCGTGGCGCCGGGGCAGACAGTCGCGCTCGTCGGCTCGACGGGCGCCGGCAAGTCGACCATCGCCAAGCTCGTCGCGCGCTTCTACGACCCGACCGAGGGCGCCGTCCTCGTCGACGGCCACGACCTGCGCGACGTGACGCAGGCGTCGCTGCGCAGCCAGCTCGGGATCGTCCCCCAGGAGGGCTTCCTGTTCAGCGGAACGATCGCCGACAACATCGCCTTCGGCCGGCCCGACGCGAGCGACGAGGAGGTCCGCTCGGCCGCACGAACGGTCGGCGCGGACGAGTTCGTCGGCGGGCTCGAGCACGGCTACGACACGCAGGTCGGTGAGCGCGGCACACAGATCTCCGCGGGCCAGCGCCAGCTCATCGCGTTCGCCCGCGCGCTCGTCGCCGACCCGCGGATCCTGATCCTCGACGAGGCGACGTCGAACGTCGACCTGCACACCGAGGGGCGGATCGAGGCCGGGCTGCGGCGGTTGGTGGCGGGCCGTACCTCGATCGTGATCGCCCACCGCCTGTCGACGATCCGCCAGGCCGGCCTGATCGTCGTGCTGGCGGGCGGGCAGATCGTCGAACAGGGGACGCACGACGAGCTGCTCGATGCCGAGGGCGCGTACTGGCGGCTGTATCGCGACTGGATGGAGCAGGCCGCCGCGTAGCCCCGGCCTCGGGCTGCCGTGCAGGGTCCGTGTCAGGGCCGCCGCGCAGACCCCGTGTCAGACCGCCGCGCAGACCCGCACCCAGCCCGCCGGGCCGAGGAATCCGGGCCGCCGAGGCTATACTCGCGGCCTGCCTTGCCGGGTGGAGTAATCGGCAACTCGCCAGGTTCTGGCCCTGGAATTCAAGGTTCGAGTCCTTGCCCGGCAGTCCTCACCGCAGGCGCAGCACGTCGTCGATCCCGAGCACGCCCGAGCAGCTGGCGAAGGCGTCCTCGTCATCCGCGTTGCGCACGGTGATGCGCTGGTCGCCGTTGAACGTCACGCGCCACGCAGCAGGGCGCACGAGGTGACAGTCGCCGGTTGGCTTCGCCGCCGCGCTCGTAGCCGGAGAACATGAGCGAGGCGACCAGGGCGGGAGGCGGCAGCTCTGACGCGTCCAGCATCTGCGGCCTGGCTGCTGGGCTGAGGACGATCTCGTCGCCGGCGGGACCGGTGCGCGCGTGTCCCAGCGACATGCCGTGTCCGTTGCGAGGCTGCAGGCGCAGCCGCCCCCTCACCCCGCACGGTCGTGCGGACACGTCGAGCAGTGCGATGTTCCCGAAGTCGTGGCCGCCGGCCTTGCCGCCTCCGAGGTACCGGCCCACGACCTGCCTCGCCCGGCACGGCGCCGCCCGCCGCGTTGCGACGTACAGCGTCGTCTCGAAGCCGTCGGCCTGCTGACGGACACCGGCAAGTGGGATCTGCCACGCGACGGTGCCAAACCGCGCAGCAGGGTCGTCGAGCTCGACGTAGGTGACCGATTGGGCTCGCATGCGGCGTGCCAAGCGCAGCGCGGAAGGCAGCTTGCGACCGGCGAATCGGGGCGTCGTCACCTCCGGTCCGTCGTCGAGATCGTCCTGGCCCTCGAGCGCGTCGACGGCGAACGGCGTCAGCGGCGCGACGGATGCGCCGCGCGCGACCAGGCCCGGCGAGCAGCCCGCGATCGTGAAGCTCGAGAGGCCGCCATCGGCGCCGCGCAGGCGGTGGAGCGCAGGAAACTCGACGCACCCGCGACCGCCGCCGCGCGCAAGACCACGCCGCAGCAGCAGCGCGAGCGTCCGCGAGAGCGCACGCCGAGCACGGCCGCCTGCGCCGTCGCGGGCTTCGACAGATCGGATGCGCCGTAGTAGACACACGCCTGCGCACGGACCGGCCCGCGCGGCACGACCACCGTCCCGTGCGAGCGCGTGCGGCTCGGCGAGTCCGGTGCGTCGGCGGGGCAGGAGGGAAATCCCGTCCCGGCGTGTACGGCATGCGCGGCGTGTCTCCCCCCGGCGTCGTGGCCCGCACGCCCGGTGCGCCCCCCACGCCCGGTGCGCCCCCCAGGCCCGGCGCGCCCCCCAGGCCCGGCGCGCCCCCCACGCCCGGCGCGCCCCCCAGGCCCGGCGCGCCCCCCAGGCCCTGCGCGCCCCCCAGGCCCTGCGCGCCCCCCACGCCCGGCGGGGCCCCCACAGCCGGCGGGGCCCCCACAGCCGGTGCACCCGACGACCATGAGCGCGATCACGGCGAGCGCAAGCACATGCGACCGGCCCGCGCGAGACGGCGCTTGCGATCTCGTCTCGTCGCACACGACGCACAGCATGGCGTCGCTCCGCGAGCGACGCCGGCCAGCCGCCGCGGCGCTCAGTCCGCGCGGTAGGTGTGCACGACGACGTCGGTCGGGAAGACCTGCGTGTCGCGCTCGGGCCACGCCGCCGCGAATCCCTCGTACGTCACGCGGCCGATCAGCAGCGACGCGGCATCCATCGTCTCGGCGAGCTGAACGCCGGCTGCTCGTAGCCCATGCGCTCGAAGACCCAGCCCGCGTCGGATGCGTGGGCTCGCCGCCCGGAGCCTCCATCACGCCGTCCAGGGACACGAACTCCGTCACGAAAGCCCGCTCATGGGATCCTCCTGGTCACCGCGCCGGGCGGCCGGCGCTCTCGTGGTCTGCGTTTGCGGAGGGCCAGACCGCGACGCCAGCCGCAAGTGATCGCCGCCGCCGCGAACTCGCGGCACCCGCAGCGCCGCGACGCTGCCGTCGCGCCTACCCGCCCGCGAGCCGGGCGGCCGTCCGCGCCACGCGCTCGCGCAGGTCAAGCGCAAGCCAGGCGCAAGCCGGGCGCGAGCCGGGCGCGAACGACTACGCCGCGCGCGAGCCGGGCGCGAACTGCGCCATGATCTGCGGCTCGAGGCCCGGGTCGAGCACGACGAGCACCTCGCTACCCGCCTCGATCACGGTGTCGGCCTTCGGCACGAAGCCCGACTTGCCGCGTGGCAGCACGGAGATGATCAGGCTGCCCTCCGGCAGCCGCAGATCCGCGACGCGGCAGCCCGCTGCGGGCGCCCCCGGCGCGACCTCGACCTCGATGATCTCGAGCTCCTCGTCGGGCAGGTCGAGCAGGTGCACGAGGCCGTGGCCGGGGACCTCGTGCTCGATGAGGTTGAGGATCAGGTCGGTCGCCGAGACCGCCGGCTGCACGCCGAGCAGCTTGAAGTGCTGGAGGTTGCGGGGGTTGTTGCAGCGGGCGATGATCCGCTCGCAGAGGTACTTCTCCTTGGCGACCTGGCAGATGAGGATGTTGTCCTCGTCGTCGCCGGTGACCGCCACCACGAGATCGGCGCGCTGGATGCCCGCGCGCTCGAGCACCCACAGCTCCGTGCCGTCTCCGTACTGCACGGCGTGCTCGAGCTCCTGCTCGATGCGCAGATAGGCGCGGCGGTCCTGCTCGATCAGCGTTACCTCCTGCCCGTTGCGGATCAGCTCACGCGCGAGGTTGAGGCCGACCTTCCCCCCGCCGACGACGATGACGTACATCAGGAGACGGCCGCGTCGGCGATCGCCTGTCCGAACATCGCGACCCCGAGCTTGACCGCGCAGATCGTGTGCAGCCCCTGCTCGGCGTACCAGTCCGCGCGCGCCGGGTCGAGCACGCGCACGACGACGTTGCGCACGCCGTAGCGGCGCTGGGCGATCTGCGCGACGAGGATGTTCGTGTTGTCGCCGCGCGTCGCCGCGATGAACACGTCGGCCTCCTCGACGCCGGCCGCCAGCAGAGCGTCGATCTCGATCGCGGTGCCGACGGTGAAGCGGCCGCCCGCGTCCTCCCACGACGTCGCCTGACCGGCATCGAGGCGCTCGTGCGAGAGCGGGTCCTCGTCGAGCACCGAGACCGTGTGGCCCGCGGCGAGCGCCGACTTGGCAACAGCCGCGCCGACGCGCCCGGCCCCGACGACGAGAACCATCATGGGCCGGATGCTAGCCATTACTCCGCCACCGGTGAGGGCTCGATGCCGGGATCGCCACCCGCCGGCGCCGTGAGCAGCACGCGACACGGCGCCTTGCGCACGACGAACTTCGTGGCATCTCCGACGAAGTTGTCCATCGGTCCGCCGACGCCCCCGAAGCGCGCGCCGCCACGGATCCGCGACGGCTCCTCGGCGGCGAGCACGATCAGCTCGACGCCGCGCCGCGCCGCCTCGGCGACGATCGCCTCCCCCGCACGGCGCGCGCGGACCGTCGCCGTCGCGACGACGACGCCCTCGTACTCCTCGCACACCGCCTTCGCCCGCGCGAGCGCCGCGCGGGCGTGCTTGAGCTGCGCCTCGGGCAGACGCGCGTCCAGCGGCAGCGACAGCGGCACCTCGAAGACCCAGATCGCCTCGATCGTCGCGTCCGTGCTGTCCGGGTCGTCGGGATCCTCGGTCGTCGCGAGGCGGCCGGCCGTCTGCACGATGTCGTCGTCCAGCGGCGTGCCGAGGATCGGGACGAGGATCGAGCCGTACTCGGCTCGCACGGGCTCGGAGCGCAGCGCCCGCTCGGAGATCACGACGCGCCCGTAGAGCGGCAGCTCCGCGCGACGGCGGTAGACGACGTACAGCGTCACGCCGATCCCCATCCACACGATCCCGACGATGCGCGCGCCGGCGTGGAACGCCAGCACGCTGACGAGGCCGCCGGCCGCCATCAGCGCGCCGAGCACCGACGGCAGCGGCAGGTCGCCGCCGCCCACGCGCACCGACAGCGGGATCCGGTACGGGCGCGGGAGATCGGCCTCGCGGTAGCGCAGCACGCAGATCGAGACGTGTGCGATGAGGAACGCGAGCATCGCGCCGAACGCGTAGATCCCGACGAGGAAGTCGAGGTTGCGCGGCGCGACCAGCGCACCGGCGAGCATCGCCGCGATCACGATCGCGATGTACGGCGTCCCGTAGCGGGGATGCAGGCGCCCGACGGCGCTCGGGATCTGGCGATTGGTCGCCAGGGAGTACGCGAGACGCGACAGCCCGAGCATCGCTGCATGCGCGCCTACGATCAGCGTTACCGTCGCGAGCGCCGCCGTCGCGTAGACGAAGACCTCCGCCAGCCAGTGCGGATGAAACGCCCGCACGATCGCGAGCACCGGCGCGTCGAGCGCCTCGCCCTTCAGCGGCCCGTCGCCCGGCTTGACGGGCAGCGCCGAGACTGCCACGAACGCGATCCCGACGTAGATCACGACGACCGAGACCGTGGTGCTGGCGATCAGGCGCCTGAGGTCGCCGGCCTTGACCTTGATCTCGCCCGCGAGGCCTGCGGCGGACTCGAGGCTCGTGAACGCGACGCTCGAGACCGTCAGGGCGAACAGCAGGTCGCGCCAGCTCGGCGTCGTGCCGACGTGGATCGTCTTCGTCAGCGCCGGGACGTCGACGACGAGCACCGCGCCGACGACGATCACGGCGAGCTGCAGCGCGAGGTCGAGCAGCACGATCGTCGCGACGCGCTCGCGCCGCACCTCGCTGCCGAACGCGCGGATGTTGCGCAGCGCGACGTACGCGATGATCGCGAGCGCCGCGACGAGCTCCGGCGCCCCGCGGCCGAGCGGCGCCCAGAACGCGGCGACGTAGTTCGTCGCCGCGTACGCGGTGACCGCGATCAGGATCAGGAAGTCGAGCAGGACCGCCCAGCCGGCGACGAAGCTCCACAGCTCGTTGAATGCGTAGCGCGCGAACACGGTCGAACCGGCCTTCTCGGGGTGCAGCACCGCGCCCTCGAGGTAGGTCATCGCGCTCAGCACGAAGAACACGCCCGCGCCGAGGAAGACGACCGGCGTCAGCCCGACCGCGCGCGACGAGACGATCCCGAGCGAGAAGTAGACCGCGCTCGCAAGCGACGTCCAGACGATCGCGAACAGCGTCGGCGAGCCGAGGCTGCGGCGCACTACGGGCGCGGGTCCGCCGGGGGGCAGCATCTACATCCGCCGCCAGGTGAAGTACAGCCGGCCGGCGCCGGCGAGCGCGAACAGGACGCCGAAGACGACGCCGCGCGCGAGCGGGCCGCCGCCGTTTCGCAGCGTCACGACGACGAGCGCGATCCCGATCAGCGCCATCGCCGCCGACAGCACGAGCGTCGTGGCGCGGTGCAGCCCGCCGAGGCCGTCACGCATGCGCGGGGAGCGTCGGCTCGGACTCGATGATGACGCGGCACGGACGCTCGGCGAGGACGGTCTCGACGGTCTTGCCGAAGAGCGTGGTGCCGGTGCGCGGCGGCAGCGGCATGACGATCGCGCTCGCGCTCATCTCGCGCGCCTCGTCGACGATCAGGCGGCCCGTCCCGCCGGGGCGGACCTTCTCGATGTGACCGGTGACGCGGCGCCCGCCCTGTTGCTTGGCCTGCTCGATGACGCCAATCGCGGCGAGCTCCTCCTGGGGCATCTGCGCGCCGATCGGCGACGCGTAGGGCACGGTGATCGTCACGAGCACGTGGATCCCGCGGCGGCGCCGGCTCGCGAGCTTCGCCGCGGTCGCGATCGTCTGCGGCGAGTAGTGGCGCGCATCGAGCGCGACGAGCACGGACTCGTACTCGGCCTCGTTGTCGGTCACCGGCTTGGGGAGCACGACCTTGACGGTCGTCACGAGGTCCAGTCCCTGGTCGCGGCGATAGACGACGAACAGCGAGATGCCGAGCGCGAGCCAGACGACGCCCGCCGCGGCCACGGTCGGGTTGAGCACCGTCACGACGACGAACGAGATCGCCGTGCCGATCCCGCCGAAGACCGCGAACAGCGGCAGCGAGAAGCCGGCGATCCGCACGTTGCCGGGGCCGGTGTACGGGCGTTCGAAGTCCGGCGCGAGCTTTCGCAGGCGGATCACCGAGACGTGCGCGATCGTGAACGACAGCATCGCGCCGAACGCGTACATGTTCCCGAGGAACGTCGCCTTGCCGGGGATCAGGGTGACGATCGCGATCGCGCCGAAGATGATGATCCCGATCCACGGCGTGCCGTAGCGCGGATGCAGGCGGCGCAGGCGATCGGGGACCTGGCGGTGGATGCCCATCGAGTAGACCAGTCGCGACACGCCGATCAGGCCGGCGTTCGTGGCGATGAAGAGGATCGTCGCCGCGAGCAGCCCGACGTAGATCTGCGCGGCGCCGGCCAGCGGACCGAGGTGGATCGCCTTGACGACGCCGAGCACCGGGTCGCCGGCGTAGCCGCCCTGGTCCTCCGGAAGGCCGAGCAGCGAGACGTACTTGCCGGTGTGGACGTCGAGCTTTACCGGCAGCGCCGACAGCGCGACGGCCGGCAGCGTGAAGTAGATCGCGAAGACGGCGAGGCGCACGCGGCTGATCGCCGCGGGGATCGTGGTGGCCTCGTCCTTGGCCTCCTCGGCGAGGTTCGAGATCGTCTCGATGCCGGTGTAGGCGACCATCCCGATCGGGATCGCCAGCAGGAAGTTCGACCACGTCGGCGCGACGCCGAAGTGGACGTTGGCCTTCAGCGTGCCGGTGTCGAGGACGAGCACGATCCCGACGACGACGAGCAGCAGCTGCGTCATGAAGTCCGTGACCGCGAGGACGATGTTCAGGCTCGCGGACTCCTTCGCGCCGCGGACGTTGATGAGCGCGAGTACGACGATGATGAACGCGCCGGCGAGGATGTCCGCGGGCGAGGAGCGCAGCGGCTCCCAGAACAGGCCGCCGACGTAGTGCGGCACGAAGAACGCCGAGATCGCGACCGTGATGACGTAGTTGAGCATCTGGCCCCACGCCGCGAAGAACGACCAGAACTCGTTGAAGGCGTGGCGCGCGAACGACGACGAGCCGCCCGCCTCCGGGTACATCGCCGTCGCCTCGGCGTACGTCGCGGCGGTCCAGAAGAAGATCACGCCCGTGATGACGAAGACGATCGGCGTGAGCCCGAGCGCGAGCGCGGTCACGAGCCCGAGCGCGTAGTAGATCGACGAGCCGACGTTGCCGTACGCGGTCGAGAAGAGCGCGTTGACCCCGAGCACGCGCTGCAGTCCGTGGAGCCGGCGTTCAGCCATCCGCGGCGGGAGTCTACGCGCGGGGGTCGCAGGCTCAGCCGTGGAAGGCGACTACTTGCGGAGGCGCTCGAGCCGGCCGTGGCCGCGCGGCACGTGTCACTGCCTTTCGCCGCGCCAGCGATCTCGCGCGTAGTCCTCGATCTCGACCTCGGGCAGCGCACGCGTGCTGTTGCTCATCCGCACCCAGAACATGGTGCGCTTGTCGCTCATCGTCGCGGAGATCGGCGACGACGAGCGGGCGATGTCGACCCGGCAGACGTCGTGTCCATCGATCCGCTCGATGCGAATGCGCGTGCGCATGACGTCGACCTTGCGCAGCGCCTCGCCGAGATGCGTCGTCAGCCAGTTCACGAAGCCGTCCGCATTGCGGGGCTTGACGAGCGCGACATCGTGGTCGATGCCGATTGCCGTTCGCGCATCGTCGATGCCGACGAACAGCGTGCCACCGTCGGTGTTGAGGAACCCCGCGACGGTCTTCACCACCGCGTCCTCCATGCGCCTGTCTTTGCGCGCCTCCACGAGGTTCCAGCGGGCCGTCGACTTGAACTCGACCATGTGCGACTCGCCTGCGCAGATCAGCTCGTCGCTCGGGACGGCGAAGAAGGCCTGGTCGCCGCGCAGCTGCTCGGCCACGAGCTCGGCGAACGTGGCGTCGGTCCGGATGCGCTCGACGACGGCGCCCGTGACGGCCTCGATGTCGATCGTCTGTGACGGGGGCGCGGCCGTGAGGACCGCCGTCGCGCCCGTCGCCGGGGCGGTCACCTCGTCGTCGTAGACGCTGTGGCCGTCGTCGTAGAAGCTTGCGAAGATGTGGTTGAAGACGATGTCGACCTTGCGCTGCCACGTCGTCGGGTCGTAGGCATCGGGCAGCTCCTCGAGCACGTCCTTGACGAGCCCGCGCGCCGCTTCGCGCGTCTGCGCCTTCTTGCGCCAGTCGAGCACCAGGCGCTCCTCGATGTGGTCCATGAGCCGGCGTGCGACCGCCTTCACCTCGTCGCGCTGCGCTTCGGTGAGCGCGGGGTCGGGTTCGGTCAGGAGATCGAAGACGGCAAGCTCGGGCTCGGTCAGTCCCTCGCGCACCGTGCGCTGCTCGTCATCCGAGAGCTGGAGCGTCAGCGATTGCAGGCGACGCAGCATCTCGTCGACGTTCAGCGAGCCGGCGTTGTAGGCCTCGATGAGCTCGCGCAACCGCTCGACGAGGCCGAGCCGAGCCGGGTTGCGGCGGGCCGCGAGGTCGACGCGCGCCGCGAGCTGCCCGGCGAGCCGATACGCGGAAGAGCGCTTCCTGCCCGCCAGGCGTGCGGCGAGCGCGTCGAAGTCGATCGCGTCGAGGTCGATCAGGCCGTCCGCGTCAGCACCGTCGGCGGCGGCGCGGATGACGTACTCCTCAGCGCCGACCGAACGGTCGAGCAGCTCGGTGACGGCGCCGGATACGCGTGCCACGTCCGGCGCGACGTCCAGCGAGCGGATCTTCTCTGCGAGGTTGCGCGCGACACCGACGTGGCGAGCGTGCGCGCTGGCGGCCGGGTCCGGCAGGATGGCGGAGAACAGGCGGCGCACGCGGCCGGAGCGCTCCAGGTAGCCGCGCCGCGTCACGTCGTCGATGAGCAGCGCCTCCATCGAGGCGTCACGCAGCGCGATGAACTCGAAGCCGTCGGCACGCGCGATCGCGTCGAGGTCGACGTCCCAGCGCGTGCAGTAGTCGGCGAGCTCCGCGATCTCGCCCGCGAGCCCGGAGACCAGCGCGGACTTGTCGCGGATGATGTCCTCGCCGTTTGCATCCGCGGGACCCGCGGCGTAGATGGCGAGCGCGGCCTCGAGGTGACGAAAGACGCCGACGTAGTCGACGATCAGCCCGTTCTCCTTGTCGGGGAAGACGCGGTTCGCACGCGCGATCGTCTGCATCAGCGTGTGGTTGCGCATCGGGCGGTCGAGGTAGATCGTCGAGCACGACGGGACGTCGAAACCCGTCATCCACATCGCGCAGACGAAGACGAGCCGGAAGCGG
>DASXCR010000072.1:0-7199 GCA_036491075.1 Solirubrobacteraceae bacterium | reverse complement strand
CATCTTCATCACGGGGGGCGTCGTCTCCTCGCTCGGCAAGGGCATCGCCGCCGCGTCGATCGGGCGCCTGCTCGTCGCGCGCGGCCTGTCCGTCGGCCTGCAGAAGTTCGATCCGTACATCAACGTCGATCCCGGCACGATGTCGCCCTACCAGCACGGCGAGGTCTTCGTCACCGAGGACGGCGCGGAGACCGACCTCGACCTCGGCCACTACGAGCGCTACACGGACGCCAACACGTCGCGCGCCTCGAACGTCACGGCGGGCGGCATCTACAACTCGGTGATCCGCCGCGAGCGCCGCGGCGACTACCTCGGCGGCACCGTCCAGGTCGTCCCGCACATCACCGACGAGATCAAGCAGCGCGTCCGGCTGCTCGCCGAGACGCAGGACGTCGACGTCGTCATCACCGAGATCGGTGGCACGGTCGGCGACATCGAGTCGCTGCCGTTCCTCGAGGCGATCCGCCAGTTCCCGGTCGACGTCGGCCGCCGGCAGTGCATGTTCATCCACCTCACGCTGGTGCCGTGGATCGGCCACGCGGGCGAGCTCAAGACGAAGCCGACGCAGCACTCCGTCAACGAGCTGCGCCGCATCGGCATCCAGCCCGACATGCTGCTCGCCCGCTCGGAGTCCGAGCTCGGCATGGACATCCGCAAGAAGATCGCGCTGTTCGCGTCGCTGCCGATCGAGGCGGTCGTCAGCGCGAAGGACGTCGACAACATCTACAAGGTGCCGCTGTGGTTCGAGGCGGAGGGCGTCGACGACCTGATCTGCGAGCACTTCGGCTTCGACGTGCCGCCGCCCGACCTCAGCCAGTGGGCGGAGATCACTCGCCGCGCGTCCGAGACGACCGAGACCGTGAAGATCGCGCTCGTCGGCAAGTACGTCGCGCTGCAGGACGCCTACCTGTCGGTCTCCGAGGCCCTGCGCCACTCGGGCTTCCATCACGACTGCCGCGTCGAGATCGACTGGGTCGACTCGGAGACGCTCGGCGACGACGCATCCGCTCGCGAGCGGCTCGCGGGCGCGCACGGGATCCTCATCCCCGGCGGCTTCGGCGGTCGCGGCATCGAGGGCAAGATCCGCGCGGCGCGCGTCGCGCGCGAGTTGCGGATCCCGTATCTCGGCATCTGCCTCGGGATGCAGATCGCGGTCATGGAGTTCGCACGCTCGCTCGCCGGCATGGACGGCGCGAACTCGACGGAGTTCGATCCCGAGACGCCCCACCCCGTGATCGACCTGCTTCCCGAGCAGAAGGAGGTCACCGACCTCGGCGGCACGATGCGCCTCGGCGCGGACCCGGTCAAGATCCACGCCGACACCCGCGCGCGGGAGCTCTACGGCGAGGCCGTCATCTACGAGCGCCACCGCCATCGCTACGAGGTCAACCTCTTCCTGCGCAAGCGCCTCGAGGCCGCCGGCCTGATCGTCAGCGGCACCTCGCCCGACGAGCGCCTCGTCGAGATGATCGAGCTCGACGAGCATCCGTTCTTCGTCGCGTCGCAGTTCCATCCGGAGTTCAAGTCGCGCCCAGAGCGCCCGGCGCCGCTGTTTCGCGAGTTCGTCGGGGCGGCGCTCGAGCACGCCCGCGAGGGCGACGGCATCGCGCGGCTCCCCGGCTCCGGCTCGCACAGCAACGCGCGCTGACGCACGCGGACGGACGGCGCACGTGGCGATCAGGCCGGTCACGGCGTTGCGCTCCCGCATCTACCGCATCGCGACGCGCCTGGGGGACGAGCGCTACGAACGCCTGCGCGCCTCCGGGGCGGGGAGGGCTGCGCTGCGTGGCGCGGGTCGGGTCGTGCAGACCGGCCCGATCGTGATCGCGGCGGGCCTCGGCTCCGGTCTGCTGCTCGACACGCGGGCGTTCGGCGTCGACCACATCCAGGCTCACGGCGCCGTCCGCGGCGCGCTCGAGCCGAGCGTGCAGGAGGCGCTGCGGCGCAGCGTCCTACCGGGCTGCGTCGTCGTCGACGTCGGGGCGAGCTTCGGCTTCTTCACGCTGCTCGCCGCGCGCCTGGTCGGACCCACCGGCCACGTCCACGCCTTCGAGCCGTGTGCCGAGGACGCCGCGGCGCTGCGTCGCAACCTCGCCCTCAACGACCTCGGCGAGCGCGTCACGGTTCACGATGCCGCCGTCTCCGACCGCGCCGGCAGCGCGCCGTTCGTCGTCGTCCGCGAGCGCGGCTGGTCGCACCTCGCGCAGCGCGGGCGTCATCCGGAGGCGGTGGCGACGCGTGAGGTCGCCGTGGAGACGCTCGACGGGCTGCTCGATGCGCTGACGCGGGTGGATCTCGTGAAGATCGACGTCGAGGGCTCGGAGGCACACGTGCTCGACGGCGCGCGCGAGTTGCTGCGCGTCCGCGCGCCGGTCGTCGTCTGCGAGCTGCACGAGACCAACGCCGAGGTCTGCGATCGCCTCGAAGCGCTGGGCTACGTCTTCGAGAACATCGACGGCGCCGAACCCGTCCGCACCGCCGGGCCGGTCCACCTGCTCGCCCGGCGCGGCTGACGCGCCGTCCCGGGCTGCTCAGGGCGAGCGGCGCCGCGACGTCCACCGGCGCCTGTCGGCGAGCCGACTGACGATGTCACCCGGCGCCACGTCGGCGAGCGGGCTGACGACGTCACCCGCGACGAACCGCTTGACGTCGGCATACGCGTCGCCGAAGGGCGCGCGGTGCGAGCAGCTCGTTGCGAACCACGTCGACGATCACTAGTCGGGCACCCCGGCGTCGCCCCCCTGCGTCGCTCGTCAGACTGCAGGGACATGCGATCCGCCTCCGCAGCCGAGCGCCGCCGCCTGAACGAGACGTTCGCGCGGCTGTGCGCGATCCCGAGCTCGTTCGGCTCCGAGCGCGCGTGCGCGGAGGCCGTCGCGCGCGAGCTGCGCACGATGGGGTTGGGCGTCGAGGAGGACGGCGCCGCCGCGGAGTCCGGCGCCGAGTGCGGCAACCTGCTCGCGCGCATCCCGGGCCGCGGCGAGCGCACGATCCTGCTCTGCGCCCATCTCGACACGGTCCCCGAGGCCGGCACGATCGAGCCGGTCGTCGAGGACGGCGCCTGGGTGAGCGCCGGCGACACGATCCTCGGCGCCGACAACAAGGCCGCGATCGCGGTGATCCTCGAGACCGCGCGCCGCTGCGCCGTCGAAGGCGCGCCGGTGGGCCTCGAGCTGCTCTTCACGGTCAGCGAGGAGAACGCGCTCGCCGGCGCGAAGGCGTGCGACGTCGCGTCCCTGAGCAGCGACTGGGGCTACGTCTTCGACCACGCCTCGCCAATCGGCGAGATCGTCGTGGCCTCGCCGACGTACTACCGCCTCGACGCGGATTTCCGGGGCGCCGCCGCCCACGCCGGGATCCGCCCCGAGGACGGTCGCAGCGCGATCGAGGCCGCCGCGCGGGCGGTCGCGTCGATGCGGCTCGGGCGCATCGACGAGGAGACGACCGCGAACATCGGCACGATCGACGGCGGCCAGGCCGGCGGGACGAACGTCGTGCCCGCGCGCTGCCGGCTCGTGGGGGAGACCCGTTCGCTGGACCCGGCCAAGGCCGAGGCGGTCGTGGCCGAGCTGATCGCGAGCATCCACGACGCGGCCAACACCCCGCACTGCGCCTGCGACGTCGACGTCAGCACGTCGCGGCTCTTCGACGGCTACGGCCACGCGGCCAGCGCGCCGGCGGTGCTCGCGGCCGAGCGGGCGCTGCGGGCGTGCGGCTACACGCCGAGGCGCCGCAGCACCGGCGGCGGGTCGGACGCGAACGTCCTCGAGGCCGCAGGCCTGTCGTGCACGAACCTCGCCAACGGCACCGAGTACAACCACGAGACGCGCGAGCGCGTCAGCGTCGCCGCGCTCGAGGGGATGCTCGACGTCACGTTCGCGCTGCTGGAAGCATGCTCCGACTGAGGCGCGCGACGGTGCTGGTCGCCGGGCCGACGGGCGCGATGGAGCAGCGCCTGGCGATCGACGTCGCCGGCCGGCGCCGCACCGCGATCGCCGACGTCGCGCTCGTCGGCGCGTCGCAGGCCGGCGACGAGGTCGTCGTCAATGTCGAGGCCGTAGAGCTCGGCCTCGGCTCGGGCGGGGCCGACGTCGTCCACGTCAACCTGACCCGCGGCCTGGAGGGCGACGGCACCCCGGGCGCGCACGTGATGAAGCTCAACTACACGAGCCTGCAGCACGCGGTCAAGCCGGTCGAGGAGGGCGATCCCGATGCGACGCCAGCCGCGCCGCAGCTGCCGATCGGCCGGCCCGTCGCGGTGCTCGCCCTGCACGGCCAGCTCGCGCCGCTGGCGTGGGCGTTCGCGCAGGCCCAGCCGGGTGCCAAGCTCGGCTACGTCCAGACCGCGGGCGGCGCGCTGCCGGGCGGGCACTCCTGCGTCGTGCGCGACCTGCGCGACGGTGGCCTGCTCGCCGGCCACCTCACCGCCGGACCCGCGTTCGGCGGGGCCGACGGCGACGCGATCACGACCGCCGCCGCGCTGCATCACGGGCTCACGCAGCTGGGCTGGGACGCAGTGGTCGCGGGCCCCGGACCGGGCATCCTCGGCTCGGGCTCGGCGCTCGGGCACGGCGGGCTGCAGGCGCTGGACTCCGCGCACACGGCGCTCGCGCTGGGCTGTGAGACGCTGCTCGTCGCGCGGATGTCCTCGGCCGACCCACGCGCGCGCCACCGGGGCATCAGTCACCACACGCGCACGGTCCTCGACCTCCTCCTCGCACCCGTGCGGGTCGCCGTGCCCGCGGGGCACGCGATCGCGGAGGACGCTCGCGCCGGGCCGGCGGCAGGGACGCGTGGCGGCGGGTGCGGGTCGGTCGCCGCGAGGCCGGACGGCGGTGTCGGACCGTCGCCGAGCGTCGACTCCGATGCGCGGGCATCCGACGGTGGCGAGCGCACCGGCGAGGACGCCGGAGACGCTGCCGCACCCGGCGGCGCGGCACCGCGGCCGGTCCGCCACGACTGGCTGACCCGCGAGGCCGATGGCGCTGGCTACGCCCGCAGCGGCCTGCCGTCGCGCTCGATGGGCCGCGAGGATCCACTCTTCTTCGCTGCGGCGCTCGCCGCGGGAACGGCGCTCGCCGAGATGGCCGGCGTCGCGACGCCGGCATGAGCGACGCGCGCATCGAGCCGCTCGGCGGCGAGACCGTCTTCGAGGGCACGCAGTTCAGCGTCCGGATCGAGCGGCTGCGCCACGCCGACGGCGAGGTGGTGCAGCGCGAGCTCGTGCGCCGCTGCGACGCGGCGGCGGTCGTCGCCTACGACCACGAGCACGTCTGGCTCGTCCGCCAGCCGCGCGAGGCGATCCTCGCGTACACGCTCGAACTGCCCGCCGGCAAGCTCGACGTCGAGGGCGAGTCGCCGCTTGCGACCGCGCAGCGCGAGCTCGCCGAGGAGATCGGTCGCGAGGCGGACGCATGGGAGCCGATCGTCTCATTCCATCCGACGACCGGCTACTCGGACGAGGTCGTCCACGTCTTCGCGGCGACGGGCCTGCGCGAGAGCGACGTCGAGCCCGATCCGCAGGAGCGCATCGAGATCGTTCGCTGGCCGCTGCGCGACCTCGAAGGCGCGATCGCCGCCACGACCGACGCGAAGACCCTGCTCGGCCTCGCCTGGCTGCGCGCCCGGCGCTGACGCCGAGCGCGCGAGCGCGCACGCGCCGTTGCATCGCAAGGTGCGTACGCGCCCGCCGCCGAACAGGTGCCCGTGGCCGTCATCCAGACACCGATCGCGACGCGTCCCTTCGAGCACCACGTCCTCGACTTCCTCGCGTACCTCGAGTTCGAGCGCGGCCTGTCGCGCAACACGCTCGAGGCCTACCGCTCCGACCTGCTGCAGTTCGGCCACTTCCTCGCCCGAAGCGAGCTCGACGCGACATCCGTCGGCCATGCCGAGCTCGCCGCCTTCCTGTCGGAGCTGTCGGCGGGCGGCCCGCTGCGCCCGCCGGTCGCACCCGCCACGATCCAGCGCAAGGCCGCCTGCCTGCGCTCCTTCTACCGCCACCTGCGTCGCGAGGAGATCATCTCCCACGACCCGACGGCCGAGCTGCGCGCGCCGCGCAAGAACCTCAAGCTGCCGCAGGTACTCAGCCGCGACGAGGTCGCGACGCTGCTGGCGGCTCCCCGCGGGGCCGACCCCGCGGCGCTGCGCGATCGCGCGATGCTCGAGCTGATGTACGCGTGCGGCCTGCGCGCGAGCGAGGCGATCGACCTCACGGTCGGCGCGGTCGACCTGCGCGCCGGCGTCCTGCGCGCGCGCGGCAAGGGCTCCAAGGAGCGCCTGATCCCCGTCGGGCGGGCGGCGGTCGTTGCGCTGCGCGCCTATCTGGAGCACGGCCGGCCGAAGATCGTCGGGCTGCGCGACGAGCGCCACCTGTTCGTCAACCACCGCGGTGGCGGGCTCACCCGCCAGGGCCTCTACAAGATCGTCCAGCGCCACGCGCGCGCGGCCGGCCTGGACCAGAAGATGAGCCCGCACACCCTGCGCCACACGTTCGCCACGCACCTGCTCGCGGGCGGCTGCGACCTACGCTCGCTGCAGGAGATGCTCGGCCACGCCGACGTCGCGACGACCCAGATCTACACCCATCTGTCCGCCGATCGCCTGAAGGACGTCTACTTCAAGGCGCACCCGCGGGCACACGCCGCAGCCCGTCCGGCGCAGTCCTGAGAGAATCGGCGAGTGCGCCTCGCCCTGCTCGGCATCGTCGCCGCCGTCCTGCTCGCCGGCTGCGGCGACAGCCGCACGCCCGCGCCGCCGGCCGGCCGGATCCTCGCGCCGGCCGGCTTTCGCGACGTCTCCTATCCCGAGGCGGGCATCAAGCTGCGCGCGCCGGACAACTGGCGGATCTTCCAGGGCACGGCGCCGCAGATCGCGACGATCGCCAGCGGCGACGGCCAGATCGCGATCTGGCGCTATCCGCGCACCGAGCCGCTGCCGGTGACGCAGGCGCAGCTGAAGGCCGCGCGCCACGCGCTGATCGCGCAGGTCGAGATCCGCGACAAGACGTTTCGCCTGACCTCGTCGCGGATCGTCGTCAAGCCCGGGCTGCGCGGGGTCGAGCTCGTCGGCCAGGCCACCAACGAGGGCGAGCGACGGTTCGTGCGATCGCTGCACGCCTACGAGCACGGGGCGGAGGTCGTCGTCGACGCGTTCTCGCCCGCGGCCGACTTCGCGCGCGTCGATCGCGAGACGTTCGG
>DASXCR010000071.1:0-8603 GCA_036491075.1 Solirubrobacteraceae bacterium | reverse complement strand
GACCTACTCGAGTACCAGGGCAAGGAGCTCTTCGCGCGCTACGGCGTGCCGCAGTCGCCGGGCCGGGCCGCCCGCGACGTCGAGACGGCGGTCTTCGCCGCCGAGGAGGTCGGCTACCCGTGCGTGATCAAGGCGCAGGTGAAGATCGGCGGGCGCGGCAAGGCCGGCGGGATCAAGATCGCGGCGAACGTCGACGAGGCGCGCGGCTACGCGACCGACATCCTCGGCATGGACATCCGCGGCTTCACCGTCCACGAGATCTGGATCCAGCGCGCGACCGACATCGCGGACGAGTACTACGCGGCGGTCGTCTTCGACCGCTCGGCGAAGCGGACGCTCGTGATGCTGTCGACGCGCGGCGGGATGGACATCGAGGCGGTGGCCGCCGAGTCGCCCGAGGCGATCGCGACGCTGCACGTCGACCCGCTCGTCGGGTTCAAGCCGTTTCACGGCCGGCGCCTCGCGTTCGAGGCCGGCGTCGCCCCCGACGTCGTCGTCGCGGTCGCGGAGCTGCTCGGGCTCATGTACGCGGCATACGCCGGCGAGGAGGCGCTGCTCGTCGAGGTCAACCCCGTCGTCATCACGCCCGCTCGCGAGGTCGTGGTGCTCGACGCGAAGGTCACGCTCGACGAGAACGCGCTGTTTCGCCACCCGCTCAACGCCGGGCTGACCGATCCTTCGGACGTCGACCCGCAGGAGTCGATGGCCGCCGAGCGCGGGCTGACCTACGTCAAGCTCGACGGCGATATCGGGATCTTCGGCAACGGCGCGGGCCTCGTGATGAGCACCCTGGACGTCGTCGCCCAGGCGGGCGGGGCGCCCGCGAACTTCCTCGACGCCGGCGGCGGGGCGAAGGCCGACTCGATCGTCGCGGCCTGCGAGGTCATCCTCTCCGACGCGAAGGTGCGGGCCGTGCTCTTCAACGTCTTCGGCGGGATCACGCGCTGCGACGAGGTCGCGCGCGGGCTCGTCGAGGCGGTGCGGATCCTGACGCCGACCGTGCCGTTCGTCGTCCGCCTGGACGGCACGAACGACGTCGAGGCGCGCAAGCTGCTCGCGGACGCCGCGCTGCCGGGCGTCTATCCCGAGGCGACGATGGACGGCGCCGCGGCGCGCGTCGTCGAGCTCGCGCGGGCCAACGCCGGAGGGCCCGCGTCGTGAGCATCATCGTCGGCACCGACACGCGCCTGTGCGTGTCCGGGATCACCGGCCGCGAGGGCTCGTTTCACGCGCGCAACAACCGCGCCTACGGGACGCAGGTCGTCTCCGGCGTGACGCCGGGCAAGCGCGGTCAGGACGTCGACGGGATCCCCGTCTTCGACACGTTCCGCGAGGCGGTCGCCGCGACGGACGCGAACACGGCGATGGTCTTCGTCCCCGCGCGCTTCGCGGCCGACTCGATCCTCGAGGCCGAGGACGCCGGGATCGCGACGATCATCGCGATCACCGAGGGCATCCCCGCGCACGACGAGCTGCTGGTCTACAACACGCTGCGGCTGAACCCCGGCGTGCGGCTGATCGGACCCAACTGCCCGGGCGTGCTGTCGCCCGGCGAGGCGAACGTCGGGATCATCCCGGCGCAGTTCTTCAAGCGGGGCAACGTCGGGGTCGTGTCGCGCTCGGGCACGCTGACCTACCAGATCGGCAACGAGCTGGCCCAGCGCGGCTTCGGCAACTCGACGATCGTCGGCATCGGCGGCGACCCCGTCCCGGGGTCGAGCTTCGTCGACGTGATCGCGCTGTTTCAGGCCGACCCGCAGACCGAGCTGATCGTCATGAGCGGCGAGATCGGCGGCTCGGCGGAGGAGGAGGCCGCGCAGTACATCGCCGCGCACGTCTCCAAGCCGGTGGTCGGCTACATCGCCGGCCTGACGGCGCCGCCCGGCAAGACGATGGGCCACGCGGGCGCGATCGTCAGCGGATCCAGCGGCGGCGGCCGCGCGAAGGTCCAGGCGCTCGAGGCCGTCGGCGTGCGCGTCGGCCACACCCCCACCGAGGTCGCGGCGATCGCGGTCGAGGTGCTCGGCGGCTAGCGCAGCACCGAGGGCACAGGCAACGGCGCCGAGGCGACCCGTCGGGCGGGAGTTCGGGTGGCTGTCGGCGGCGTACGCGGCACCCGATCTGGCGCGCGGCTGCACCTGACGGGCCGGGCGCGATCTCGCCGCCGGAGGGGGGAGAGAATCGCGCGCTGCGGCCTATGGTGAGTAGATGCCCGTGACCACCGACCTCGAGACGCGCGCCACGGCGCTGCTGCACGACCTCGCCGGCCCGGACGCGCGGTTTCGCGAGCACCAGCTCGAGGCGATCCACGATCTCGTGCAGGACCGAGCGCGCGTGCTGTGCGTGCAGCGCACGGGCTGGGGCAAGTCGGCGGTGTACTTCATCGCCACGGCGCTGCTGCGATCCGAAGGTGCGGGGCCCACGCTGATCGTCTCGCCGCTGCTCGCGCTGATGCGCAACCAGATCGCCGCGGCGCAACGCCTCGGACTCCGCGCGCACACCGTCAACTCGACCAACCGCGATGCCTGGCAGGAGATCTCCGCGCTGCTGGACGCCGACGCCGTCGACCTGCTGCTGATCAGCCCGGAGCGGCTCAACAACCCGCAGTTCCGCGCCAGCATGCTGCCGGCGTTCGCGCAGCGCGTGGGCCTGCTGGTCGTCGACGAGGCGCACTGCATCTCGGACTGGGGACACGACTTCCGCCCCGACTACCGCCGCATCGCGGACATGCTCGAGCGCCTGCCCCAGGGCGTCGGCGTGCTGTGCACGACCGCCACCGCCAACGACCGCGTCGTCGCCGACGTCGAGGAGCAGCTGCGCACCGGCCACGCCGACGCGCAGCTCGTCGCCTATCGCGGTCCGCTCGGCCGCTCGAGCCTGCGCCTGGAGGTCGTCGAGCTGCCCGGCCAGGCCGACCGGCTCGCCTGGCTGGCGACGCATCTCGGGGCGCTGCCGGGATCGGGGATCGTCTACACGCTGACCAAGCGCGACGCCGAGCAGGTCGCGGCCTGGCTCACCGGTCGCGGGATCGCCGCCGAGGCCTACACCGGCGAGAGCCAGACCGAGCGGCGGATCGGCGTCGAGGATCGGCTGCTCGCCAACGACCTGAAGTGCGTCGTCGCGACGAGCGCGCTCGGCATGGGCTACGACAAGCCCGACCTCGGCTTCGTCGTGCACTACCAGGCGCCCGGCTCGGTGATCTCCTACTACCAGCAGGTCGGCCGCGCCGGCCGCGCGATCGAGCACGCCGAGGTCGTGCTGCTGCGCGGCCGCGAGGACCGCCGCATCCAGGACTTCTTCATCGAGCAGGCGTTCCCGCGGCGCGAGGTCGTCGACGCCGTGCTCTCGCATCTCGACGACGCCGGCGACGCGGGCGCGAGCACCGCCGAGCTGACGTCGCTCGTGAACCTCGGCAAGGGCCGGATCGAGGCGATGCTGAAGGTGCTCGATGTCGAGGGCGCGGTCACGCGCGCGGGGCGCAGCTGGGTGCGCGAGGGCGGCGGCGATTGGGCCTACGACGCGGAGCGCTATGCCCACGTGACCGCGCTGCGCCGCCGCGAGCAGGAGACGATGGCGAGCTTCGGCGCCGACGGGCGCTGCCTCATGCGCGCGCTGCAGGAGGAGCTCGACGACCCCGACCCGCAGGACTGCGGGCGCTGCTCGGTCTGCGCCGGCCCGCGCTACGACGCACGACCGGATCCCGAGATCGTGCGCGCGGCGCTCGAGCACCTGCGCTCGCGCCCGCTGACGCTCGACCCGAAGAAGATGAGCCCCGACGCGGGCGGCACGATGCGCAAGATCGCCGCCGACGTCCAGGTGGCCGAGGGTCGCGCGCTGGCGCGGATCGGCGACGGCGGCTGGGATCCGCTCGTGCGGGAGGGCCGCCGCGGCGGGCGCTTCGACGACGAGCTGGTGCGCGCCGCGGCGCGGCTCGTGCGCGAGTGGGCGCCGCCGGCGACGTGGGTCGCGGCGGTGCCGTCCCGACGCACCGGCGAGCTCGTGCCCGACTTCGCCCGGCGGCTCGCCGTCGAGCTCGGCCTCGAGTTCGCCGCGGTGCTCGAGCGCGCGGACGACAGGCCGCCGCAGCGCGAGATGGCCAACAGCGTGCAGCAGGTGGCGAACGTGCGCGGCGCGTTCGCGGTCAGCGCCGATCCGCCGCCCGGCGCGTGCCTGCTCGTCGACGACCTGCGCTTCAGCGGCTGGACGCAGGCGATGGTCGGCGGGCAGCTGCGACGGCGAGGCTGCGGTCCGGTGTTCCCGCTCGTGCTCGCGTCAGCGTTCTGACGGGTGGCGGGACCCGTCCCGTGAGAAGGTTGCGTTTGATGGCGCGTCCGCGTGGGTAGCGAACGCGCCCATAGTGGTGGGGCGGGCGCGGTCGCGCGGGGAGCGCGGTCCGAGACCGTTGGTGATCGTCAGCGTGGAAGGGGAGTCAGCGTGGCACGGGAGACCCGGAGCACCTCGCAGGGCGCACGACCGGAGAAGGCCGCCCTTCAAGCCGCCCGTTCGGGTGATGCGAGAGGGCTCACGCGCGCCGAGGCCCACGCGCTGCGCCGTAGCGCGCCGCTGACGCCGGAGCAGTTCCGGTCGCTGCGCGAGCTGGCCGAGCGGGGTCTCAGCCCGCTGCGCCACATCTGACGCGCGCGGCCGGGCGGGCCCGGCCGGGCCGGAGCGTGCTCGACGCCACACAGCGCGGCGCGGTGCCGACCTAGAGTCGGCTGCATGTCGCCGCTCCCGTTCCGCGCCCGCCCGCCACGCGCGTCGTCCGAAGACCGCGCGGCCGCGCAGGAGCCGCCCGGCCGCGACCTACCGATCACCGAGGGCGCTCGGCTGATCGCAGACCGCGCGACGTTCGAGCTGCTCGCGCGCTCGCGCGACATCCCCGGCCAGCGCGGCGCGCTGGAGATGAAGTTCCTGGTCACGGGGGTCGCCACGGACGCGCCGCGGCTGTACCTCGTCAACACGAACGCGTTCGCGTTTCACTACGACTTCGCGACCGAGGTGCTCGGCACGCCCCTCGGCCTCGGCGAGTTCGTCGCTCGCACCTACTTCCGCGACGACCGCTGCCAGCTCGCGGGAACGATCGTCGAGGAGGACGACGGCTTCGCGATCGAGTTCTGGCCCACCGACCGGGTCGGCGAGGCGCACGCGGCGCTGGCGCTGCGCCTCGTGACGAGGGCGATGCCGTTCGCGTCCGGACGGCTCACCCTCCGGCCGTCTCACGACACGCGGCGCCGCGCCGTGCTCGCCGCGTAGCGTCGCAGTGCCTCACCCGGCGGCGGTCGTCGCTCGCTGCGCTGCTCGCGGCGAGCGCCGTATGTGTGGTGCTCGTCGCCGCACACGCGCACCGGGCCACCCACGCATCCGACAGGGGCGCGTGCGCGCGGGTGACCCGCGCTCATGCCGGAGCACGCGGTCGCCGGTCGACCGGCCCGGCGATCCCGCCCGGCAGCACCCGGAGCTGCCCGAACGGCCTGCTGGCTCCGGATCCTCACGCAGCCGAGGGCGTCCTGCGCGCGCTGCGTGCGAACGCGCCCCGGATCTTCGAGGTCGCGCCCTCAGACACCGGCAGAGGGTGAGCGCGAGGACCACGGACGTGCTCGACGTGCGACCGCTCGCCGGGGACGGCGCGGACCTGCCCGGCATCCGCACCGTCCAGGGCTTCTCGTCCTACTACGGCAAGCTGGCTCGGCGTCTGTGCGGCGCCGCCGTGACCCGCCGCTCCTGGCTCGTCGTCCTGGCCTTCTGGCTCGTCGTCCTGGCGTTCTCCGACGCCGGTTCGGTCGACGACTCCTACCGATTCGCTTTCCTGGGACGGACGCGAGCGGGCTGGGAGGTCTGGGCGCACGACTAGCCTCGCCCGGGCGAGCCCGCGCCCACGGGCGCTCGGTACTCTCGGAGCATGGCTCCCTCCGACACCATCTCCTTCGCCCGCGGCGCCCCGTCGCTGGACATCGTCGACGTCGACGGTCTCCGCGACAGCGCCGTCTCGGCGTTCATGAACGATCCCGGCGGCGTGACCGGCTACGGCACGAGCATCGGATATCCACCCCTGCGACGCTGGATCGCCAAGCAGCACGGCGTCGACGAGGCCAACGTGCTCGTCACGAACGGGTCGATGCAGGCCGACGCGTTCCTCTTCTCGACCCTCGTCTCCTCCGGCGACGCGGTCGTCGTCGAGAAGCCGACGTACGACCGCACGCTGCTGAACCTGCGTTCGCTCGGTGCCGACGTGCGCATGGTCTCGCTGCAGACCGACGGCATCGACGTCGACGAGCTCGCCGAGCTGCTCGCCACCGGCGTCGAGCCCAAGCTCGTCCACATCATCCCGAACTTCCAGAACCCGGCCGGCTACACGCTGTCGCTGGACAAGCGCAAGGCGCTGCTCGCGCTCGCCGCCGAGCACGACTTCGTGATCTTCGAGGACGACCCCTACCGCCACATCCGCTTCAGCGGCGAGGACATCCCGACGATGATCGAGATGGACGAGGGCGACACCGTCGTCTACGCGTCCTCGTTCTCGAAGACGGTCTGCCCGGGGATCCGGGTCGGCTACCTCGTCGGCCCGAAGCCGCTGATCGCGCAGATCCAGAAGCTCGCGACGAACACGTACATCTCGCCGAGCATGGTGTCGCAGGCGATCGTGCACGAGTTCTGCATCTCGGGACGCATCGAGCGCTCGATCGCGACCGTCAAGGCGGCGCTCGCCGAGCGCGTCAAGACGCTGACCGCCGCGCTCGAGCAGCATCTGCCGGAGGCCGTCTACCAGGCGCCCGAGGGCGGCTACTTCATGTGGGTGACGCTGCCCGAGGACGCCGACGTCGACGCCCTGTTCGAGGCTGTCAAGGAGCGCGGCGTGCAGTTCGTCAAGGGCTCGGACTTCCTGCTCGAGGGCGGCCACAACATGCTGCGCCTCGCCTATTCCGGGGTCACGGTCGACCGCATCGACGAGGGCATCGCGCGCCTCGCCGACGGCTACCGGTCGGTCTCGGGGACGCCGGCGGCCGCGTAGCGAACGACCCGCGGCGTCCCGCTCCCGGATCTCCGCGAGCGGGACGCCGTGCGCATCGCGCGCTCAGCCCGTGACGCGCGCCAGGTAGCCGTTGGCGACGAGGTACATGACGTTCAAGCCCGCCGGATTGCCCGGGAAGATCGTCGCGTCGAGGACGTACTGCAGGCCGAAGCCGGGCTGGCCGAGCGCCGGGGCGATCGGGCCGGACTGGACCGGGATCGGCTGCAGGACCTTGTAGCGCGAGTAGTTGCACGTCTCCGGGGTCGTGGTGTTGTCGAGGCTCTGCGGCGGGATCCCGCGATCGGCGTACGGCGTCCCGACCGGCGACAGGTAGCCGCCGTACTCGCTGCCGAAGCGGTCGATGACCTCGCCCGGCGCCAGCGTCACCTGGTTTGAGATCGCCATGCCGTCCGGCGTGAGCAGGTAGCCGCCGAGCGGCGGGTAGCGCCACGTCTTGGCGGCGGCGTCGTAGTACGCGTGCAGGTAGGCGTGCGGCGTCATCTCGTCGAGGCGGTGCCAGCCCTTGAGCACGGTCGCCAGCGGCCCCGCGTCGGGCAGGTGCTCCGGTCCGAGGCGCGGATCGTTGCGGTAGTCGGCGGCCGAGCAGGTCGTCCGCGCGTGCTCCTTCGCCTGGCCCTGCGCGATCCCCCACGCGGGGAACAGCATCGTCAGGCCCGCGAGCAGGGTCGCGAGCGTGCCCCGCCTCGCCGAGATCCTCTTCGTCAACGTCATGTCCCTTACCTCCGGTCGATCGCCGGGAGGCCGAGCGGCCGCCCGTGCGCCGCAGGCTACGTCCGTCCGCGAAGTGGAGTGACCCCCGGCTGGTCGCCCGTCAGTCGGCGAGCAGGTCCGGCGGCTGGATGACCGTGAAGCCGACCTTGACCTCCGGCGGCTTGGCGACGGTGCGCGCCGGGCGCGGCGGGCGGCGGGTGAGGTGCTTCTGCCAGAAGCCGACGAGGCCGAGCTTCCAGGCGAAGTAGCCGGTCTTGCCGGGGGTGATCGAGAAGTCCATGACGCGCACGTGGCACAGCACGCGCTTGGTCAGATACAGCGTACGCAGGATGACGCCGAGCCGCGGGTACTGCTTCTGCTCCTCGTGGCTCGCGCGGACGTGGCCCATCAGCCGGTTCCACAGCCACGGCGGCGGGCGCCACAGGGCGATGATGTAGAGCATCAGGTTCGCCCACTTCGGCGGGATCGCGAGGTACGAGTCGTCGATCTCGTCGAGGTCGACGCCACGCTCCTCCATCGCCGCCGCGAGGCCCGTGTTCGGGATCACCTTCAGCGAGTAGATGAACAGCGTGTACGGGCGGTCCATCATGTACAGCAGCTGCAGCGTCGACTTGACGTCGTCCCGGGTCTCGATCGGGTTGTCCATGATGATGTCGTAGGCCGCCGGAATGTGGTACTTCGGCGCGAACGACGCGATCACCTCACCGGCCTTGAGGATCTTCTCCGGCGGCGTCGGGCGCTTGTAGAAGTCGAGCATGTCCTTCGAGCCCGACTGGATCCCCATCCGGATGCGGTTCATGCCCGCCCACGACAGCAGCTCGAACTTGTCCTGGCGGACGTAGTTGGGGATCACGCCGTAGAC
>DASXCR010000070.1:0-56688 GCA_036491075.1 Solirubrobacteraceae bacterium | reverse complement strand
TCCCGGAGTCACCTGTGAGCGCATCGTCACCGTCGCCACCGGTGAGGTTCTCGATGCCCACCAGCGTCTGGTCGAGTCCGCTGCCCGTCGCGGTCGGCGTCGCGGCGCTCAGATCGGCCGTCACCGCGACCGCGCCGATATCCGCGTAGGAGACCGTGTCACCCGTCGCGCCGTGCGCCCCGCCCGCGGTCCCGTCGGTTCCGCCGGTGTTCGAGCCGTTGCCCAGCCCGGGCATCAGCAGGTCGTCTCCGTTGCCGCCGTCGAGGACGTCGTCGCCGGCCGCGCCATTCAGCGTGTCGTCACCGTCGCCGCCGCTGATCGTGTCGTCGTCGCCGAGCCCGCTCAGCGTGTCGTCGCCGGCGCCACCCGACAGGATGTTCTTCCCGGAGTCACCTGTGAGCGCATCGTCACCGTCGCCACCGGTGAGGTTCTCGATGCCCACCAGCGTCTGGTTGAGTCCGCTGCCCGTCGCGGTCGGGGTCGCGGCACTCAGATCGGCCGTCACCGCGACCGTCCCGACGTCGGCGTAGGACACGGTGTCACCCGCCGCGCCATGCGCGCCACCGACCGTGCCGTTCGTGCCGCCGGTGTTCGAGCCGCTGCCGAGGCCGGGCATCAGCAGGTCGTCTCCGTTGCCGCCGTCGAGCGTGTCGTCGCCGGCCGCGCCGCTCAGGGTGTCGTCGCCATCGCCGCCGCTGATGACGTCGTCGCCGCCGAGCCCGCTCAACGTGTCGTCGCCCGTCCCACCCGACAGGATGTTCGTCGCGGAGTCGCCGCTCAGCACGTCGTTGCCGTCCCCCCCCGTGAGGTTCTCGATTCCCGTCAGCGACTGGTTCAGGCCCGCCCCCGTCGCCGTCGGGGTCGCGGCGCTCAGATCGGCCGTCACGGCGACCGTGCCGATGTCCGCGTAGGAGACGGTGTCACCCGTCGCGCCGTGGACGCCTCCCGCGGTCCCGTCCGTGCCGCCCGTGTTCGACCCGTTCCCCAGCCCCGGCATCAGCAGGTCGTCGCCGTCGCCACCGTCGAGCGTGTCGTCGCCGGCCGCGCCGCTCAGCGTGTCGTCGCCGTCGCCGCCGCTGATGGCGTCGTCTCCGCCGAGCCCGCTGAGCGTGTCCTCGCCGGCACCACCGGACAGGACGTTGTCGTTGCCGTCACCTGTCAGCACGTCGTCGCCGTCGCCACCGGTGAGGTTCTCGATCCCGACCAGTGTCTGACTCAGGCCGGCCCCGGTCGCGGTCGGCGTCGCGGCACTGAGATCGGCCGTCACTCCGATTGCACCGATATTCGCGTAGGACACGGTGTCACCGCTGTCACCGTGCGCGCCGCCGGCGGTCCCGTCCGTGCCGCCGGTGTTCGAACCGCCGCCAAGCCCCGGCGCCAGCAGGTCGTCGCCGTCACCGCCGTCGAGGACGTCGTCGCCGGCGAGACCGCTCAACGTGTCGTCGCCCATCCCGCCGGACAGGATGTTGTTGCCCCCGTCGCCCGTGAGCACGTCGTCGCCGTCGCCGCCCGTCAGGTTCTCGATTCCCGTCAGCGTCTGGCTCGTCGCACCCACCGTCGCGTTCGGGGCCGGGGCGCCCAGGTCGGCGGTCACCGCGACCGTCCCGACGTCGGCGTAGGAGACCGTGTCGCCGCTCGCGCCGTGCGCACCGCCCGCGGTCCCGTCGGCGCCGCCGGTGCTCGTGCCCGCGCCCGGTCCGGGCATCAGCAGGTCGTCGCCGTTACCGCCGTCGAGCGTGTCGTCGCCCGCCGCGCCGCTCAGCGTGTCGTCCCCGTCGTTGCCGTCGATCACGTCGTCGCCGCCGAGCCCGTTCAAGGTGTCGTCCCCGTCGCCACCGGACAGCGTGTCGCCGACCGGTCCGCCGGTGAGGACGTTGGCGTTCGCGTCACCGGTCAGCGTGTTGCTCCCGGCGCCACCCGTCAGGTTCTCGACGGTCGCGATCGACTGGCTCGACGCGCCGACCGTGGCATTGGGCAACGCGGCGCTCAGGTCCGCCGTCACTCCGATCGCGAGGTTCGCGTAGGACACGGTGTCACCGCCCGCGCCGTTCGCGCCGCCGGGCGTGCCGTCCGTGCCGCCCGTGTTCGAACCGCCGCCCAGACCGGGCAGCAGCAGATCGTCCCCGGCGCCGCCGTCGAGCACGTCGTCGCCGTCGAGGCCGCTCAGCGTGTCGTCGCCCGCGCCGCCGGACAGGACGTTGTCGGCGCCGTCGCCGGTCAGCACGTCGTCGCCGTCACCACCGGTCAGGTTCTCGATCCCGACGAGCGTCTGACTCAGCCCAGCGCCCGTCGCCACCGGCGACGGCGCGCTCAGATCCGCCGTCACCGGCACGGTCCCGATGTCCGCGTAGGACACCGTGTCGCCGCTCGCGCCGTGCGCGCCACCCGCGGTGCCGTCCGTCCCGCCGGTGTTCGAGCCGCCTCCCAGGCCGGGCAGCAGGAGGTCGTCGCCGGCGTCGCCGTCGAGGACGTCGTCCCCGGCGCCACCGGACAGCGTGTCGTCGCCGGCGCCACCCGAGAGGATGTTGTCGTTGCGGTCCCCCGTCAGCACGTCGTCGCCGTCGCCACCGGTCAGGTTCTCGATCCCGACGAGCGTCTGACTGAGCCCGGCGCCCGTCGCCGCCGGCGTCGGCGCGCTGAGATCCGCGGTCACGGCGACCGAGCCGATGTCCGCGTAGGACACCGTGTCGCCGTTCGCGCCGTGCGCACCACCAGGGGTCCCGTCCGTCCCACCCGTGTTCGAGCCGTTGCCGAGCCCCGGCAGCAGCAGGTCGTCGCCGGCGCCGCCGTTGAGGACGTCGGCGCCGCCGAGGCCGCTCAGCGTGTCGTCCCCGTCTCCGCCGGACAACGTGTCGACACCGGGTCCACCGATCAGGACGTTCTCGTTCGCGTCGCCGGTCAGCGTGTTGGTCCCCGATCCACCCGTCAGGTTCTCGATGCCCGCGATCGTCTGATTCAAGCCTGCCCCGGTCGCCGTCGGCGACGGCGCGCTCAGGTCGGCGTTCACCCCGGTGACGACGTCCGAGTAGGACAACGTGTCGCCACCGGTCGCCGAGTTCGTGCCTCCCGTGTTCGAACCGCCGCCGAGCCCCGGCATCAGCAGATCGTCGCCGCCGCCGCCGTCGAGCACGTCGTCGCCCGATCCGCCGATCAAGGTGTCGTCACCCTGGTCGCCGTCGAGCGTGTCGTCGCCCGATCCACCATCGACGTTCACCGCCTGGCTGCTGTGGGTGATGAACGTGTCGTCGCCGCCGAGGAGGGTCGCGGTCACCTGCACGGGGTCGGACGTCGTATCCGTGTAGGTGACCGTGTTGTCGTTGGCGTCGCCGTTTATGGTGATCGCGTCGAGCCCCGGGCAGGCGGGCTCGGGCGGGTCCGCGTCGATCGTCACGACATCGTCCGCGACGGAGATCGTGGTGGTGGTCGCGGCGCCACCGGAGATCTGGATCGACATCGTCGACGTGCTCGGGTCCGGGTTGGGCGTGCACGTTCGCGTCACCGCCGCCTGTCCGGGGGTAGCGAGCGCCAGCGCCAGCAGCAGCGCACCGAGCACGGAGACGGCGATCGCCCGAGGTCGCGGACGCGATCGCGCCCCCGCCACGCCGACCGCGCTCACGGCTTGGCCTCGAAACGTGGATCGCCGTCGTCGGTCGCAGACCGGGCCGGATGCGCGCTGAAGGCCGGCTCGGCGGGCGCGGACGCGCTGTCGCGGGCTGAGGGCGCGGCCGTCAGCGTCGCCGGCGCGGCCGCACCGGCGTCATCGACCGTCGCGGCGGCCGCCGTCGCCGCCGCCGCCGTGGCATCCGCTCCCGCGGGATCGTCGAAGCCGACGTGGATGTGATTCTGGTGGTCGGCGTCGGTGAAGTACGCGGGATCGGCGATCGCCCACGGCGACCCGATCTCCGTCGGGCGGATCGATTCGGGCAGCCGGCCGAGCGCGAGCGCGAGGCGGTGCGCGGCCGCGTTGCCCGGGCTCACCGGCGCCCCGCCCACCATGCTGATGTCGGCGGCCCGCCCGGAGGAGTGATTGGACACGCTGCCGTTCACCGTGTAATAGGAGTGACCGGTTTCGATCACGGAGATCGCGATCGGCGACTGCGCTGCGGCGGCGAGCAGGTCGGCGCTGACGCGCGGGTCCACCCGCCCCGCCGTCAGGTCCCCGGCCGCCCGCGGGTCGAGCGTGATCGCGCTGTCGTCGAGCACCTGCTGCGCGACCGGATCGGCGCCCGCATCGGTGGCCGGTGCCGCCGGGCCCCCGACCGTCAGCGCCATCTGAAACGGCGCGACCGACGGCGCCGGCAGCGCCAGCAGCGTGCGCGCCTCGTCCAGGCGCGTCTGGTAGCGGCCGCGGTAGCCCGCGTAGGGCTGCTCGACGTCCGCGATCCAGTCGCCCCACGTCGCCGGGTCGCCGCCGAACGTGCCGTCGCCCGCCGCGATCCGGGTCGCGCGCACCGCGAGCGCATGATCGGTGAACCACTGCAGCTGCAGGTCGGGATCGGTCAGGAAGCCCTCGTACGCACCGCCGTTCCACACGCTGAGGCGCATCTGGAAGAACCCGACGCTGTCGGCGTCGCCGTAGGGCAGGTTGCGCAGGCCGGACTCGACGAGTCCGGCCATCACCGGCAGCTCGCCGGGCAGGCCGGCCGCGCGCGCCGCGCTCGCCATCCAGTGCGCCACGGCGATGTGCGACGGGTCCTCGGCGACCCCTGTGTCCGACGACGTGACCGGGGCGGTCACCTGGACGTCCTCGGTCGGCGGCTGCGTCTCCTGCGCCGCGGCCGCCTGCGCGGGATCGGGCACCCACAACGGCTGCGGCCCGCTGGCGGCGCCCTCCACGCCGACGACCGCGGTCTGTGCGAACGCCGCGCCCGGCGCCACCACGGGCAGAGCGCCGATCGCGGCGGTCGCGGCCATCGCGGCGAGCGTGCGGCGGCGCCGGCTCACGACACGCCCTTCGGGCCCGTGTACGTCAGCGGCTGATACGCCGGGTGGCGCCCGCCGCTGGACACCGTCGTCGTCGTGCGCGGATGCTGCGGGTCGAGTCGCACGATCTCGCCGACCGCGCGACTGCACGTGTCGTCGCTCTGCACGACGGCGAGCTCGCGGCCGTCGGGTCGCCATGCGACCTCGCACGCGCGCACGGGAAGCGGAAGACTGGTCGCGGTGCGCAGGTCGCCGGCGCCCGCGATCCGCAGCTGAAAGCGCGGCAGGCCGACGTTCGAGACGAGCGCGACGCTCGTCCCCGACGGGGAATAAGCCGCGGCGATGACGCCCTGCCCGCTCACCGACGTGTCGGTCACGATCTGGCCGTGCCAGTCGGCCGGGTTCGTCGAGAACGCCCGTGCGCTCGTGTAGCGCAGGATCCCGAAGCGCCCCGGCTGGCCGCGGCGCACGCCGAAGACGAGCAGCTCGCGCCCGCCCGCGCGCCACGAGATCTCGCGGCCGAGGTCCCAGCGCGGGTCGGCAGCGCAGCGCGGGCGCAGCATGCCGGCCCCCACGCGGGCGAAGCAGAGATCGCCGTCGTCACCGGTCCGTCGCACGAGCGCGATGACATTATCCGCCGGGGCGGGCGCGAACGTCGCCGCCGCGTACTTCGCCGTGCCGTCGTAGACGACGCGCCCGCGATCGGCGAGCCGCGCGGAGACGAGCAGCAGCCGCGTGCCGACGCGATACAGCAGCCGGCGACCGTCGGGCGACCACGACGGCTCGACGGCGGTGCCCTGCGGCGGCGCCGCCTCGCGTACCGTCTTGCCGCGGGTCGGGTCGAAGACGCGCAGCACGCTGCCGGTGTCGAACGCGAGCTGCGGCACGCCGGCGGAGACGAGCAGCCGCACGCGGTCGCCGGACCGCAGCGCGGTCCCGGCGGCGGGCTGCGCGGTGAGCAGCGTGCCGATCGGCTGCGTGCCGACCTGGCGCACGATCCGCGGCACGAGCCCCGCGGCGGCGACCGCGCGGGCGTAGGCCGTCACGCTGCGCCCGCCGATCGCCGGCACCTTCGCTGCCCTGCCCGTGCTCGCCGCCGTGCCAGCGCTCGGCGCCGCGCCGCCGGGCGCCGTCGACGCGCCCGCTCGCGCGGGCCGCACGATCACCGTCACCGCCGTGCCGGCCGGCACGCGTGCGCCGGCCACCGGCAGCTGGCTCGCCACGACGCTCGCGCTCGGGGCGCCGTCGGGCAGCACCGGGCCCGCCGCGAGGCCCGCCGCGCGCAGGATCTGCGCCGCGCGCGCCGGCGTCTGGCCGTCCAGCGACGGCGTGACCGCGCGCGTCGAGCCGATCGCGACGAGCAGCGTCACGCGCGAGCCCCGGTCCACGCGCGTGCCGGGATCGGGGATCTGGTCGAGGATCGTGCCGGGCCGCGCGCTCGTCGTCGTGCGCGAGCGCAGCTGCGGGTCCAGCTGCAGACCGGCGGCGTGCAGCGCCCGCTCCGCGGTCGCGACGTCCGCCGCACCCTGCACGCTCGGGACGGTCGCGTGCTTGGGCGCCAGCGTGAGCGCGAACGCCGCGGCCGCGACGAGCACCGCGAGCGGGGCGAGCAGCCAGAGCGGCAGCGCACGCTGCTGGACGAAGATCACGCGCCGCACCGCCGCGACCGGCCCGTCCTGGCCGCTGACCCGGATCTGCGCGTCGTGCTGGCGCTCGCCGCGCACGAGCTGCGGCCGGCGCGGGCGCAGCCGCACCTCGGCCTGGCGCGCCTGACCGGGGGCGATCAGCATCCGCGGCGGGATGACCACGCAGCGCAAGCCCGCCTCGCCGGGATCGACCGACAGCCATGCCTCGATCTCGGTGGAGCCGCGGTTGACGAGCACCGCCGTGTAGCGCGCGCGGCGCCCGGCGGCCAGCGCCGGGTGCACCTCGAGGTCGAGCATCGGCGTTTGCGCGACGGCCGCGGCGGGCAGCGAACTGGTCGCCGGCGTGCCGGCCACAGCCACGTCAGTGGGCTCGCCGATCCACGTCATGCAAGCGAAGCTAGATCAACCGGCGGCGCGACGTCGCCGGTTGGGGTCCGTCTGCCCGGAATTGGGGGCGAACGGACCTCGAAATCGAACGTCCGTCCACTGCGCGTCACCTCCGGTGCACGCGAGGTGGGCGTCGCGCTCCGGTGCCGATCTGGCGATGGCTCGATCGGTGCGATCTGCCCGATCGGGTATGGATGCGCGATGTCCCTCTCCGGCCTCCGCGCGCTCGACCGCCGCCTGTTCGTCGTCATCAGCCGCCGCGCGGTGCCGTTCGGCTCAGCGATCAGGCGGCTGAGCGACTTCGCCGACCACTCGCTGCTGTGGGGGCTCGTGGCCGCGATCCTCGCCGCAACCGGCGGCCGGCGCGGCCGCCGCGCCGCGGCACGGGGATTGTCCTGCATCGCCGTCGCATCGCTTGTCGCCAACCAGCCCGCCAAGCGCGTGTTTCGCCGTGCTCGGCCGGTGCTCTCGAGCTTTCCCGACATCCGCCTGCCCCGCCACATGCCGATCTCGACGTCGTTTCCCTCGGGGCACAGCGCCTCGGCGTTCGCCTTCGCGGCCGGCGCCGCCGCCGAGCTGCCGGGCGCGGCGCGCGGCCCGCTGCTCGCGCTCGCCGGCGCCGTCGGCTTCTCGCGCGTGTACGTCGGTGCGCACTACCCCGGCGACGTGCTCGCGGGCGCCGCGATCGGCACGGCCGTCGCGGCGGGGTCGCTGCGCCTGCGGCCGATACCCGTCCCGCCGCATGCCGCCGGGCCGCGCCAGCCGCACGTGGACGCGCCCGCCCTGCCCGACGGCGACGGGCTCGCGCTCGTCGTCAACCCCGACGCCGGCTCCGAGCTCGATCCCGACCGCCTGCGCGAGCGCCTTCCCCGCGTCCGCGTCGTCGAGCGCCGCGAGGACGAGGACCTGCTCGACTGCCTGCGTGCCGCAGCCGCGGCCCCGGGCACACGCGTGCTCGGGGTCGCCGGCGGCGACGGGTCGGCGAACGCGGCGATCGGCGTCGCGCTGGCCGCGGGCCTGCCGCTGCTCGTGCTGCCCGGCGGGACGCTCAACCACCTCTGCCGCGACCTCGGCCTCGAGAGCGTCGACGAGGCGCTGGACGCACTGCGCGCCGGCCGCGCGGTCGCGGCGGACGTCGGCGACCTCGGCGGCGAGCCGTTCGCGAACACCGCGAGCTTCGGCGGCTATCCCGAGTTCGTGGCGCGGCGCGAGCGGCTCGAGGACAGGATCGGCAAGCGCGCGGCGACCGTCGTCGCCGGCCTGCGCACGCTGCGCCACGCCGAGCCCTGCGACGTGCAGATCGACGGCGTGCCCGCGCGCGTCTGGCTGATCTTCATCGGCAACTGCCGCTACCTGCCGGCTGGTCCGGCGCCGGCGGCTCGCGAGCGCCTCGACGACGGCCGCTTCGACGTGCGGCTGCTCGACGCCGCTCCCCGCCTCGCGCGCCTGCGTCTGCTCGCCGCGATCGTCACCGGCCGCCCGACGCGCAGCTCGTCGCTGCGCTGCTTCACCGCCGGCGAACTTCGGGTGCGCTCGCTCGACGGCCCGCTGCGCACCGCGCGCGACGGCGAGGTCTCCGACCACGAGACGGACGGCTTCGCCATCACCAAGCGCGCCGGCAGGGTCGTGCTGTACGCGGGCGCCTGACACCGCGGCCGCTGCGGGTCGCGGATGCGAGCGGCCCCCGGCACGACACCGCAACCCGGGCGCCCGTCCGTAAGGATCCAGCGCATGCTCTCCATCGCCGACGCCCGCGAGCAGTGGACGCCCGAGGGCGTCTACCTCAACACCGCGAGCTACGGCCTGCCGCCGCGCGACGGCTTCGACGCCCTGCAGGCAGCGCTCGCCGACTGGCGCGGCGGGCGCACGAGCTGGGAGCACTGGGGCGAGAGCAGCGAGGGCGCGCGCGAGGCGTTCGCGCGGATGGTCAACACGACGCCGGACAGGGTCGCGATCGGCTCGACGGTCTCGGGCTTCGCGGGCCTCGTGGCGGCGTCGCTGCCTGCGGGCACGAACGTCCTCGTCCCCGACGTCGAGTTCACCTCGACGCTGTTCCCGTTCCTCGTCCAGGAGGATCGCGGCGTCACGGTCACGACCGTCGCACCCGACCGCCTCGCCGAGGCGATCGACGCCAGCACCGACGTCGTCGCGTTCAGCGCGGTCCAGATGAGCACGGGCGAGGTCGCCGACCTCGACGCGATCGCGACGGCGGCGGCCCACCACGGCGCCCTCACGCTGCTCGACGCGACCCAGGCGTGCGGCTGGCTGCCGATCGACGCGACGCGCTTCGGCGCGGTCATGTGCAGCGCCTACAAGTGGCTCATGTCGCCGCGCGGCACGTCGCTGATGGCCGTCGGCGACGAGTGGCTCGAGCGGATCGTCCCGCACAGCGCCGGCTGGTACGCCGGCGCGGACGTCCACGCGAGCTACTTCGGCCCGCCGCTGCGCCTGGCGGACACCGCCCGCCGGCTCGACACCTCCCCCGCGTGGTTCTCGTGGGTCGGCACGCTACCCGCGCTCGAACTGCTCAACCGAATCGGCATCCCGGCCGTATACGCCCACGATGTCGCACTCGCCAACCGCTTCCGCGTCGGCCTGGACATGCCCGCGTCCGACAGCGCGATCGTCTCGGCGGACATCCCCGGCGCCGAGGAGAAGCTCGCGCGCGCCGGCGTCAGCGCCGCGATGCGCGGCGGCCGCGTGCGCGTCTCGTGGCACGTCTACAACACCGACGCGGACGTCGACACGGCGCTCGACGCTCTGTCGTCCTGACCGCCGGCGCCTACGCAACGGCCGTCCGCCAACACGGACGCTTCAGGATTCCGACAGGCGCGGCCGGGTACGCTGACCACGGATGGCGACCGTACCGGCCACAGCCTTCGCGGACGCCCTGCGCGAGGTGCGCGAGAACACGCTCGCCCTCGTGGCGCCGCTGCATCACGCCGAGCTCGAGCGCGTGCAGCACCCGCTGATGAGCCCACTGGACTGGGATCTGGGCCACATCGCCGCGTACGAGGATCTCTGGCTCGTGCACCGCCACGGCGGCGAGCCGCTGCTGCGCGGAGACCTCGCCGACCTCTACGACGCCTTCGAGACCCCGCGCGCCGTGCGCGGCGAGATCCCGTTCCTGCGCGGCGACGACGTCTTCGCGTACATCGCGGCCGTGCGCGAGCGCACGCTGCAGATCCTCGACCGCCTCGGCTCGGGCGACGGCACGCTGTTCGAGATGGTCATCCGCCACGAGGCCCAGCACAACGAGACGATGCGCCAGACGCTGTTCCTCGGCGGCCTGCCGGGTGGGCGCCCCGCGGACGACGCGTCATGCCGTGTCGCACCGTCGCCCTTCGGCGACTGGATCCACGTCCCCGGCGGTCCATTCGAGATGGGCGCCGGGCCCGAGGGCTTCGCGTTCGACAACGAGCGCCCTCGCCACGCGGTCGAGGTCCCCGCCTTTCGCATCGCGCGGCGCCCCGTGACCAACGGCTCCTGGATGCACTTCGTCGAGGGCGGGGGCTACGAGCGCCGCGAGTGGTGGTCGGCGGAGGGCTGGTCGTGGAAGGAGGAGTACGACATCTCTCACCCCGAGGGCTGGACGGCGGACGGGACGGCGGAGCACGACGAGCACCCCGCCCTGCACGTCTCCTGGTTCGAGGCCGACGCCTTCGCTCGCTCGCGCAACGCGAGACTTCCTACCGAGGCGGAGTGGGAGAAGGCGGCGACCTGGACCCAGGAGCCCTTGCAGGACACCGGCACGGCCTGGGAGTGGACCTCCACCCGCTTCCACGGCTATCCCGGCTTCGAGGCGCACCCGTATCGCGAGTACTCCGAGGTCTTCTATGGGGACGCCTACCGCGTGCTGCGCGGATCGTCCTGGGCGACCGCCGAGCGCATGCGCTCCACCACCTTCCGCAACTGGGATCTCCCCCTGCGCCGGCAGATCTTCGCCGGCGTCCGACTGGCAAAGGACGTGACGTGATGGAGCCGATCCTCCAGGGCACCGTCGAGGTGCACTCCTACCTCGGTCCCGGGGACGAGCGCACGCTTGCCGACGACGTGCTCGACGGGCTCACGCGTCCGCTCAAGGAGCTGCCGCCGAAGCACTTCTACGACGCCCGCGGATCGGAGCTGTTCGACGCGATCTGCGAGCTGCCCGAGTACTACCAGACGCGCACCGAGCGGCTGATCCTCGAGCGCAGCGCCGAGGACGTCGTCGAGCGCACGGGCGCCGTCGAGCTCGTCGAGCTCGGCTCGGGGTCCGCGTCCAAGACGCGCGTCCTGCTGGACGCGATGCAGTCGGCGGGCACGCTCGAGCGCTACGTCCCGGTCGACGTCAGCGCGACGACCGTCCACGCCGCCGCCGAGACGCTTGTCCGGGAGTACCCCGGGATGTCGGTCTACGGGGTCGTCGGCGACTTCGAGCGCCACCTGTCGCACCTGCCCGAGCCCGCCGGCCCGCGGCTGGTCGCGTTCCTCGGCGGCACGCTGGGCAACTTCCCGCCCGGCAGCCGGCGGCGCTTCTTGCGCGGCCTGCGCAACGTGCTCGGCGAGGATGGCCACCTGCTGCTCGGCACCGACCTCGTCAAGGACCCGCGCGTCATCGAGGCCGCGTACGACGACAGCGCGGGCGTGACGGCGCAGTTCAACCTCAACGTCCTGCACGTGCTCAACCGCGAGCTCGATGCGAACTTCGACGTCGGCGCGTTCGAGCACGTCGCGTTCTTCGACCGCCAGCGCGAGTGGATCGAGATGCGCCTGCGCGCGACCGACGTGCAGCAGGTGCACATCGGCAAGCTCGCGCTTGACATCGACTTCGCCGCACGCGAGGAGCTGCGCACGGAGATCAGCGCGAAGTTCACGCCCGAGAAGCTGTCCGGCGACCTCTCGGCGGCGGGTCTCGAGCTCGTCGAGCTCTACACGGACCCCGACCGGTTGTTCTCGGTCTCGCTGTCGCGGCGGGCGTAGCGCCGGGCCGCGCGGCGGCGGACGCCGGTGTCCGGGCGTGCGGGCTCGGCTACTCCTCGGCGTCGGCCGGCAGCTCGCCGACGATCTCCGACGTCCAGCCGTCGAATGCGCATGGCCCCTCGCTGGCGCCCGCCGCGACCATCCACTCGACCCAGGCGTCGATCGTCTCCAGCGAGACGGCGACGGGCTGGGTCGCGCCGATCACGAGCCACGCCCCAGGCCCCGACCCACCGGCGGCGCGCTCGCGCGCCTGCACCTCGTAGTCGGTCTCCTGCTCGAGGAAGCGCACGAGCACGTTCGCCGACTCCTCGCCCGGCGCGAGGTAGATGAAGGCCAGGCGCAGCAGCGTGTCCTCGCCGACGCCGAGGCGCTTCATGTTCTGCCAGATCGCGGGGTTCGCGCGTAGCTGGAGCTCGAGCAGCCGCTCGAACCACTCGGGCTCCTCGGTCACCGCGCGCGCTTGCGCTTCGGCTGCAGCTCGTGCTTGGAGCGCTTGCGCCCGGCGTTCAGCTGCGGCACGACGAGCGGCTTCATCTTGCGAAACAGCGCGATGTTGCCCTCGGCGAGCACGATCTCGGAGTCGAGCTCGCCGGCGGGCTCGCCTTCGACGAGGACGACGAGGTCGCCGCGCTCGTAGGCCTCCAGCGCGATGTTCAGCATGACCTCCGGCTCGACGGGTTTGCCCTCGCGCTTGCGCCCGGCCCAGCCGTTGAGCTCCGACGTCACCGACGGCGGCGCCGTGATCAGCCCGCGGAACTGCCGGCCGCGGTCGAGCTCGTCGTTGTGCTGGCCGGTCTCGGTCTCCACGCGCGTGCGGATGAGCTCGCGCACCGTCATGCGCTCGGACTCCAGCGGGAGCTTGAGCTCCAGCAGCCACTCGCCGTCACCCATCTCGTCGCGGCACTGCACCGTCAGTCCAGCCATGTTCCAAAGCTCCTTGATCGTCTACTTGCACGGAGATGTTCGCGCGTTCCTACGCGCGGCGCGTCCTCGCGGAGCACCGCTTCGCCGCAACGTGCGCAAAGCCTGTCCGGCGACGCCCGCGCGGGCGCGCGGCCGGGCCGTGCGCCCGCAAGTCTCTAGGCTGCCTGGCGTGCACGTGATCGACGCGCTCGTCGCCAACAACCAGGCCTTCGCGGACGGGCTTCCGGCCCAGCACCTCGACGTCCGCCCGGCCCGCCAACTCGTCATCGTGACGTGCATGGACTCGCGCCTGGACGTCTTCGCCGCGCTCGGCCTGCACGAGGGCGAGGCGCACATCCTGCGCAACGCCGGCGGGGTCATCACCGACGACGTCATCCGCTCGCTCGCCGTCTCGCAGCGGCGGCTGGGGACGCGCGCGGTGATGCTCGTCCACCACACCGACTGCGGCCTGCAGTCGCTCACCGACGACGGCTTCCGAGCCGAGCTGCAGGAGGCGACCGGCGTCGCGCCCGCCTTCGCGATCGAGTCGTTCACCGACCTCGACGCCGACGTGCGCCAGTCGATCCTGCGCGTGCGGCGCTCGCCGTTCGTGCCGCACCGCGACCTCGTGCGCGGCTTCGTCTACGACGTCGACACCCACCGCCTGCGGGAGATCGACGCCCCCGCCGAGGGCGCCTGACCCCCCGGCCGGGCCGCGACGATCGTCGTCGGGCTGGCGCTCCTCGCCGTCGCGTACGGCGCCTTCGCGAAGCTCGTAGGCGCCGTGCGCACGTCGCGTTAGGGTGCGCGCATGCGAATCGAGGGCACGGGCGCGCTCGTCGTCGGCGGCGCCTCCGGGCTCGGCGCGGCCACGGCGCGGGCGCTGCACGCGCAGGGCGCCCACGTCGTCGTCGCCGACCTCGACGCGGCGCGCGGCGAGGCGCTCGCCGCCGAGCTCGGCGAGCGGGCGCGCTTCGTCGCGGCCGACGTCACCGACGCCGGCCAGCTGCGGGCCGCGGTCGACGCGGCCGCGCAGGCGCATGGCGGCCTGCGCATCTCGATCCACTGCGCGGGCATCGGCCACGCCGAGCGGCTCGCGCGCAGCCGCGGCCCGCATCGCCTCGACTCCTTCGAGCGCGTCCTGGCGATCAACGTCGTCGGGACGTTCAACGCACTGCGCCTCGCGAGCATGGCGATGCTCGCCAACGAGCCCGGCGGCGACGACGGCGAGCGCGGCGTCTGCATCAACACCGCCTCGATCGCGGCGTACGACGGGCAGGTCGGCCAGGTCGCCTACGCCGCCTCGAAGGGAGCGGTCGCCGCGATCACGCTGCCCGCGGCCCGCGAGCTCGCGCAGTCCGCGATCCGCGTCTGCGCGATCGCCCCGGGCCTCTTCGACACGCCGCTGCTGGCGGCACTGCCGGCGGAGGCGCGGGGCCAGCTCGCCGCCTCGATCCCGTTCCCGCCGCGGCTCGGCCTGCCCGCGGAGTTCGCGAGCCTCGCCTGCGAGATCGTGCGCAACACGATGCTCAACGGCGAGGTCATCCGCCTCGACGGCGCGCTGCGGATGACCCCGCGCTGAGCCTGCTTCGAGTCAGTCGATGCCCACGGCCTGGGCGACGACGACCGGCTCGGCGGCGTCGGCACGCTTGGGCCGCAGCACCGCCAGCGCCACGACCACTGCGGCCGCGAGGCAGCCCGCGCAGACGTAGAGCCCGACCTGGTAGCCGCCGACGAGCGCCTCGCCGAGCGGCCGGCCGGCGGCCGTCAGCTTCGCCGTGTGATCCGAGGCGAGCGCGCCGACCACGGCCAGCCCGATCGCTCCCGGGACGTACATCGACAGGTTCACGAGCGCCGACGCGATGCCGGTGTCCGCGGCGGGCACGTCGGACATCGCGACCGTCACGAGCGGCGCGGCGGCGAGCCCGCCGCCGAAGCCGAGCAGCAGGAACGCGACCAGCGGGGTCGGCCAGTAGCTGCCGCCGGCCTGCATCCCCGACAGCACGAGCAGCCCGGCGCACATGCTCGTCAGCCCGACGAGCAGCACGCGAAACGCGCCGAAGCGCGCGACGAGCCTCGTCGTGAAGCCGAGCGACAGCGCGGCGACCATCAGCGTCTGCGGCAAAAACGCGGCGCCCGAGGCGACGGTGCTGTAGCCGAGGACGCGCTGCATGTACAGCGTGCCGACGAAGAACGATGCGAACAGGCCGGTCGCGAACAGCCCGCGCACGGCAGACGACCCGGCCAGGCTGCGCAGCTTGAGCACGTGCACGGGCAGGATCGGATGCTCGGCCGTGCGCTGGCGTGCGACGAACAGCGCGCCGAGGACGACGGCGCCGAGTGCCGTCAGCAGCGTCGCGGCCGAGACCCAGCCGCGATCGGGCGCCTTGATGATCGTGAAGACCCCGACCATCGCCGTCGCCGTCACGAGCACCGCGCCGAGCCAGTCCACGCGCTCGGAGAAGCCGGCGCACTTGACGTCCTCGATCAGGACGCGCCCGAACAGCAGCGCGGCGATGCCGATCGGCACGTTGACGAAGAAGATCCAGTGCCATGAGATCGCCTCGGTGAGGATGCCGCCCGCGAGCAGGCCGAGCGAGCCGCCGCCGACCGAGATGAAGACGTACAGGCTCATCGCGCGCGCCCGCTCCAGCGGCGACGGGTACTCCGTCGCGATGATCGCCAGGACGACCGCCGAAGCGAATGCGCCGCCGAGTCCCTGCAACGCACGAGCGAGGACGAGCAGCTCGATGTTCGGCGCGATCCCGCACAGCGCGGAGGCGAACACGAACAGCGACAGGCCGCCGAGCAGGACGCGCTTGCGCCCCAGGAGGTCGCCGAGACGACCGGCGACGAGCAGGAACGAGCCGAAGACGATGAGGTAGCCGTCGAGCACCCACGCGAGCTCGGCCTGGCCCACGCCGAGGTCGGTCTGGATGACCGGCAGGGCGACGTTCACGATCGACACGTCGATCACGATCATCGCCTGGATGATGAGCACCGTGGCGAGCGTCGCCGCGCGCCGGTGCCGTTCGAGAAATGAGGAGATCTTTGCCATATGGATCGTCATGGTAGCAGGGATGATCTCTGCTCAATTGAATGTCCCTGGTGTGGCTATGATCCACACATGACCGATGGTCCCGGCTCGACGCTGCTGCTGACGCGGCTCTCGCGCGCCGTCTACCGGCGCGCGACGGAGCCGCTGCTCGGCGTGCGGATGAAGGAGTTCATCGCGCTGAGCTACCTGCGCCAGGCGCCCGGGATCGGCCAGAAGGAGCTCGGCGAGCGGCTCATGCTCGACCCGAACAACACCGTCCTGCTGCTCAACGAGCTCGAGGTCCGCGACCTCGCCGAGCGCCGCCGCCATCCCGACGACCGCCGCCGTCACGTCGTCGACATCACGCCCCAGGGCCTCGAGGCGCTCGAGCACGCCGAGCACGCCGTCGACTCGCTCGAGGACGACGTGCTCGGCGCCCTCACCGCGGCCGAGCGCGCGACACTGCGCGACCTCCTGCTGCGCGCGCTGGACGGGGTTCCCGCCGAGGCATAGCCCCGCGCGCGGTCGTAGGGCATGGTGTCGGGCGTGCGCAGCATCGATTCCAACGAGACCGTCGCCGCGCCGGACCGCGGCGGCACGGACAAGCAGCCGATCTCGAAGGCGCTCGTGCTGCTGCTCGCCATCGCGGTCGGCGCGTCGGTGGCGAACATCTACTACATCCAGCCGCTGCTGAACGTCGTCCGCGGCGAGTTCGGCGTCTCCGACACGATCGCCGGACTGCTCGTGACCTGCTCGCAGGTCGGCTACGTCGTCGGGCTCGCGCTGCTCGTGCCGCTCGGCGACCTCTGCGAGCGTCGCCGGCTCGTCAGCACGGTGCTCGTCGTCGCTGCGGCGGCGCTCGCCGCCTGCGCCGCCGCCCCCACCTTCGCCGTCCTCGCGGGCGCGCTCGTCGCCGTCGGGGCGCTGTCGGTCGTCGCGCAGATCCTCGTCCCCCTCGCCGCCTCGCTCGCCGCGCCGCAGGAGCGCGGCCAGGTCGTCGGCAGCGTCATGTCCGGCCTGCTGATCGGCATCCTCACCGCCCGCATCGTCAGCGGGATCGTCGCCCAGATCGGCGGCTTCCGGCTGATCTTCGCGCTCGCGTCCGGGGCGATGCTCGTGCTCGCGATCGTGCTGCGGCGGATGCTGCCGCGCGTCCCCGCGACCGAGGACATGACCTATCCGAGCGCGTTGCGGTCGGTCTTCGAGCTGATCGCGTCGGAGCCCGTGCTGCGCCAGCGGATGGCGATCGCGGCGCTGATGATGGCGAACTTCACCGTGCTCTGGACTTCGGTCGCGTTCCTGCTCGGGGCGTCTCCGTACGACTACGGCGAGGCGGCGATCGGCCTCTTCGGGCTGGCCGGCGTCGCCGGCGCGAGCATCGCGCCGTTCGCCGGGCGCTGGTCTGACCGTGGCCGCGGGCGCGTCGCGCTCAGCGCGTTTCTCGTCGCGGTCCTCGCGAGCTGGGCGCTGCTGGATGCGGGCGCCACCTCCGTGATCGCACTGGTCGCCGGGATCGCGCTGCTCGACCTCGGGGTGCAAGGCGCCCAGATCTCCAATCAGAGCGCGATCTACGCGCTGCGCCCGGAGGCGCGCAGCCGCCTGACGACCGCGTACATGGTCGCGATGTTCATCGGCGGCGTCGTCGGGTCGCTGCTCGCGGCGAGCGTCTACGGCGCCGGCGGATGGAGCGCGATCTGCGTGCTCGGCGCCGGCTTCGCCACCGTCGCGATCGTCGTCTGGGCCGCGAGCGAGCGCGTCCTGCACGCCTCCCGAGCGCGCCCGTCCGAGAGCGCATGACGCAACTTCCCCGCGGCGATCCGGTTCCACGGGCATGACCCGACTGCGCACGTCCCTCCTGCTCGCCGTCGCCGGCGCGGCCCTCGCCGCCGGCGCACCCGCCGCCCTCGCCGGCACCGCGTTCGCCGCCGGCACGCCCGCCGCCGCCGCCGCGACGCCCTTCTGGGAGCCGCCGCTCCCGATCCACTACGGCGACACGAGCCCGATCCTGCAGGGCCCGCCACAGGTCGTCGCCAACGCCGCCGGCCTCGCGGTCGCGGTCGCCGACACCGGGGGCGGCTCCGGCGGCGCGCTCGGCCCGCACTCCGAGGTGAGCGTCTTCACGAACGGCGTCTTCCTCGACCCCTACCAGCTCAGCGGGGCGAACGTCGCCTACGGGCCGGGCGACGGTGCGGTCGCGACGTACGCGAGCACGCGCCTACTGGCCGCCGGCGTGCAGCGCACCGCGAGCTCGGCGCAGGCCGTCTTCACGTTCGGTCGCCTGACCCCGAACAAGGCGTCGCTCGACGCTCCCCGCCCACTCGGCCCGGCGAACATGCACGCCGGCGCCACGGCGCTGGCCGTCAATGCCGCCGGCGACGCGGCGATGGTCTATCCCGTCTGCCGCGACGCGGGCTGCGAGCACGCGCTCGTCTACCTCGCCGTGCGCCGCCACGGCACGTCGACGATCAGCTCGACGCGGCTGTTCGACGGCGACGGCCCGCTGCCGCGCGTGGCCGCGGCCGTTGACGCGCGCGGCGACGCGCTCGCCGTGTGGACGACGGGCGCCCAGGTGCGCGCACGCGTGCGCACGCTCGGCGGGACGCTGCGGGCGACCCAGGTCGTCGGGCCGACCGCGAGCGGCAGCGGCCTCGCGCCGAGCGCCGCGCTGAGCACGCACCGCGGCGAGCTCGTCGGCTGGTTCAGCCAGACGGTGTCCGAGGGCGACGGCGGTCCGGGCGCGGCGTACGTCGCACAGGCGCGCGACGGCAGCGCGTTCAGCGGCGCCACGAAGCTCGCCGACGTCCCGGCGCTCGGGCCCGGCAACGAGGTCGGCGGCGCGGGCGTGCGTGTCGCGTTCGACCCGAGCGGTCGCCGGCTCGCGCTCTGGACGGGCTACGAGAACGACCGCTTCGTCGTCGGCTCCGCGGAGCTGCTGGGCGCGGCGAACAGCGGTAGCGCGACGGTGACCGATCCCGTGGTGGTCAGCGATCCGGCGATCGACACGGTCCTCTCGGACATGCAGGTCACGGCCAGCGGCCAGCAGGTCGTGACGGTCGAGTCGGGGCTGCGCGGCAGCCAGCCGGCGGTCTCGAACACAACCGTGCAGGTCGCGCTGCGCGGGGCGGCGGGCGTCGGGCCGTTCGTCCGCGAGCCCGTCTCGGACGGCGCGAGCTACGCCTCCGGCGCGAGCAGCGCGGTCGCCGGCGCGGGACGCGTCCTCACGACGTGGACGGTAGCCGGCCACGACGACTTCTACAGCCAGCGCATCGGGCCGCTGCCCTGAGGCTGCGGCGCCGGCAGCGCGACAGGGCGGCGCGGCCCGGGCGGCCGGGGCGGCGCGGCGACAGGGCGGCCGGGTGGCGCGGGCCGGGGCGGCGCGGCCGGGTGGCGCGGCCGAGGCAGCGCGGCCGAGGCAGCGCGGCCGGGGCAGCGCGGCCGGGGCGGCGCGGCCGGGGCGGCCCGGCCCGGCCCGGCGCGACCCGATCGAGTCCGACGCTGCGCCGGTCTTTTTCGATGTCTAGCGGTTGCTACTCCTGGGGGAGTAGCGAGGGCTAGTCGCGCGCAGAGCGAGGTTCGTCCCGCGCGCGGCGACCAGCTCGCCTGGGGGTGCTGACAAGCGAGCAGCAGCCGGCCGGCGCACCTCCTCGCATCCGCCCCTCACGGTCGCCGTTCGCGTGGCGCAACCGCGATCGGCTCTACGCGTCGCTGCCGCCGCGCTCACCCTGCCGGCGGCTCGCGCCGTCACCACTGCCGCCCAGTGGGCAGCGCGTCGAGCCCGGCGCGCGAGAGGTGCAGCAGCTCGTAGCGGATGCCGGCGCCTCCGCGGGCGGCGCACTCTGCCAGAGGGAAGTGGACGAACTCCCAGGCGCACTGAGACGATAGCCCGGTCCACCGCTGCACGACCTGCCACGCCGGCGCTCGGAGCTGCTCACCTAGACCCTACCACGGCGCGGTGACGATCGGGATGGGGTTCTTCCTCGGCCACCAGGCTCGCTTCGCGGGCGGCGAGGGCGCCCCCTGCTCGACGCACCCGCGGCGCCAGCCGCTGCTTGCGCTGAGCGGCCTGCGCACCGCCGGCCAGTCTTGGATCGCGGCGCTCGCCAGGTCCGACGTCGTCGACGTCGAGCTGTTCCTGAACCGGGCCCACCGGCGCGGGCGGCACCAGACGGTGTACTTCGACCCGAGCCGCGTCCGGCTGCGCACGCGACCCGTCGATCCGGCCGCCGTGCGGCAGGGGCGCCTCCCGCACGGCTACCGCCTGTTCGTCGTCCTGCGCACACGCCGCACGGAGCTGCGGCGGCTCGTCGCGCGCGACGCGGCAGGGCGCGTCGTGATCGACTGCCGCGACCAAGCCTGCGGCCGCGTCGCCGGCTGACCACCGCGCGGCGCGCGGGCCGCAGCCCGCGAGATGGCCGTTGCGTAGGGTTCGCGCATGGGAATCATCAACGTCGTACAAGACGGGGCGGTCGGCGCCCCCGCCGACCTGACCTACCGGCTGATCGCCGACGACTCGCACCACGTGAAGTTCCTGCCGGATGCGATCACGGACTTCGAGGTCGTCGAGGGCGGCGTCGGCGCCGGGACGCTGCACCGCTTCAAGGTCAACGCCGGCAACCGCGTGCGGGAGTACCTCATGCGCGTCGACGAGCCGCAGCCGGGCAAGGTCATCACCGAGACCGACGAGAACTCGTCGCTCGTGACGACGTTCACCGTCAGCCCGGCGGGCGACACCTGCTCGGTCCGCATCCAGACGCAGTGGAACGGCGCGAGCGGGATCGGCGGCTTCTTCGAGCGCACGTTCGCGCCGAAGGTGATGCGCAAGATATACGCCGACGAGCTCGCCCGGCTGGACACCTACGCGCGCGAGCAGGCCGCCGCCGGTTCCTGACCCGCGCCGCTGCGGTGACGGTGGCGCTACGGCCCGCGAGCGCTACGCGGCCAGCGCGATCGGCCGGTCGGGCGTGACCGCACCGGTCCAGTCGAAGCGCTCGAGCTCGATCGCGTGTCCCGACCGGCGCGCCTCGACGATGATCCCCCACGGCTTGTGATGCACGAGCACCTCGGCGCGCGGGTTGCGCCGGCGCAATCGCACGATCTCGCGCATCTGGTCGGTCGTGAGCTCGTGGGCCATGTTCTCAGCCTGCCGGGGCGCCGGCGGCCGCGCAATGTGGACAACCCGCTGATCGGGGTGCGGGTAACCACACTGCTGCGGTCGGCGCGGGCTGACGGTGTCCATGACCTTCCTATCGGACGAATGTCCGCAGGACATGAGACCCGGAAGGCGCAAGCTGACGTATCAACCCTGGCGGGCCGCCTGCCCTGGCGTAGGGTTCGACGCGAGGCGGCCTGCGGGATCGTCGTCGACCTGGACTTCGAAAGCGGGAGCTCGAACATGACCAAGCAGGACGCGGGACGAGACCCGGCCGTCGGACGCCCCCAGGACGCGATCGCGACCCTCGAGCCGCTCGTCGCCAACCACCAGCTGATCCGCGGCGCCGAGCACCCGAGCACGCTGCGCTCCCGCTACAACCTCGCCAACGCCTACCAGGACGCCGGCCGCACGACGGACGCGATCGCGACCCTCGAGCCGCTCGTCGCCGACCTCGAGCGTGTCCTCGGCGCCGAACACGCCAACACGCTGCGCACCCGCGGAAACCTCGCCAGCGCCTACCAGACGGCGGGACGCACGGCCGACGCGATCGCGATCCTCGAGCCCGTGCTCGCCGACCTCAAGCGGATCCTCGGCGCGCAGCATCCCGACACGCTCCCCAGCCGCGGCAACCTCGCCAACGCCTACCAGGCCGCCGGACGCACCCAGGACGCGATCGCGATCTTCGAGCCGCTGCTGGTCGACCTGCGGCGGATCCTCGGCGCCCAGCACCCGAACACGCTCAGCACCCGCGGAAACCTCGCCAACGCCTACCAGGCCGCCGGGCGTGCCGACGACGCGATCGCGATCTACGAGCCGCTGCTCGCCGACCTGGAGGGGACGCTCGGTGCCGAGCACCCGAACACGCTGCGCACCCGCGGCAACCTCGCCAACGCCTACCAGGCCGCCGGGCGCACCCAGGAGGCGATCGCGATCTACGAGCCGCTGCTCGCCGACCGCGACCGGATCCTCGGGGCGCAGCACCCGAACACGCTGCGCACGCGCGGCAACCTCGCCAATGCGCACCAGGCCGCCGGGCGCACCAAGGAGGCGATCGCGATCCTCGAGCCGCTCGTAGCCGACCTCGAGCGCGTCCTCGGCACCGAGCACCCCGACACCTTCGCCAGCCGCGGCAACCTCGCCAACGCCTACCAGGCCGCCGGACGCACGAAGAACGCGCTGACGATCCTCGAGCCGCTCGTCGCCGACCTCGAGCGCATCCTCGGCGCCGAGCACCCCGACGCGCTCGCCAGCCGCGGCAACCTCGCGAGCACCCATCAGGCCGCGGGACGATCCAAGGAGGCGATCGAGCTCTTCGAGCCGCTGATCGCCGACCTCGAGCGCATCCTCGGCACCGACCATCCCGACACGCTTTCCAGCCGCGGCAACCTCGCCAACGCCTACCAGGCCGCCGGACGCACGGCGGACGCGATCGCGATCTTCGAGCCGCTGCTCGCCGACCGCGAGCGGACCCTCGGCAGCGAGCACCCCGACACCCTCTCCAGCCGCGGCAACCTCGCCAACGCCTACGTCGCCGCCCGGCGCGCCGACGACGCGATCGCGATCCTCGAGCCGCTGCTCGCCGACCGCGAGCGGATCCTCGGCGCGGAGCATCCGAACACGGTCAGCACGCGCGGCGGCCTCGCGAACGCCTACCTGGACGCGGGGCGCGCCGACGACGCGATCGCGATCCTCGAGCCGCTGCTCGCCGGCCTCGAGGAGACGCTCGGCAGCGACCACGCCAACACGCTGCTGATGCGCAACAGCCTCGCCAACGCCTACCAGGATGCCGGACGCACCGAGGACGCGATCGCGCTGCTCGAGCCGCTGCTCGCCGACCGTGAGCGCAGCCTCGGCAGCGAGCACCCCAACACGCTGCGCACCCGCAACAACCTCGCGATCCTCTACCAGGACGCGGGGCGCCTCGACGACGCGATCGCGATCCTCGAGCCGCTGGTCTCGGCCCTCGAGCGCACGCTCGGCGCCGACCACGCCGACACGGTCGGCAGTCGCGGCAACCTCGCCAACGCCTACCAGGCCGCGGGACGCACCGCCGACGCCGAGCGCATCCGCAACCCGCTCGAGGGCGGCGGCAGCACCTTCATCGTCTGACTCTGGGGCTGGGTCTGCGACTGCGTCTGCGCCCGACCGCGCGCTCAGTGCGCGCTGTAGTCGTGCAGCTGGTCGCCCTGCGTCCCGTGGATGCTGGCGTTGAACGAGATGATGATCCGCTCCTTCTCGCCGTCGTAGGGCATCGCCTGATGGGCGAGCCAGGACGGAAACAGCACGAGCTGTCCCGCAATCGGCTCGATGTCCTGGCTCGGCGGCTGCAGGTATGCGTTGCCGATGTCGACGAAGGCCCCGCCGAGCGCGTTGAACGGCGGGCCGTACAGGCGCGTCACGCCGTTCGCCGCGCCGTAGACCGGATGCGACACGCGTCGCTGCGACTCGTCGATCTGGACGATGTAGGCGGCCGACCAGGAGCAGTTGCCGTGCGTGTGCACGTCGTGAAACGCCCCGTCGCGGCTGCACTGAAACCACATCCCCTCGATGCTGACCTTCAGCTGCATCTCCTGTCCGCCCCAGGCCGCCGCGTTCGCGTTCTTGACGGTCTCGCCGAGGCTGGCCACGACGAAGCGGACGAACTCCTGCCACTCGGGGATCTTCACGCGGTGCAGCAGATCGTCGTCGCTGGCGAAGAACGGCCCGCGCTCGACGCCCCGCTGGCGCTCCTGCGCGGCACGCCCGTCGGCGAACGCGCTGACCAGAAGCGGGTTGACCCGGTCGGCGTCGGCGTAGCGGTGCACCCCGATCGGAGTCGGCCACAGCCCGTGAAATCCGGCGGGCAGCGTCATGCCCGCGGTCCGTTTCCTCGCATGCCGGCGATCGTATCGAAGCCTCCTGGGGCCGCTCGACGCGGCGGCGCCAGGCTCCTTCCGCGACGCCGCGCAGCCCGCCCGCCGCGAAACGCAGAGCGCGATCGGTGCCGGCTCACCCCAGCCGCTCGACCAGCATCGCCTGGCCCATCCCGCCGGCGACGCACATCGACTCGATGCCGTAGCGCCCGTCCTTCGCATCGAGGCCGTTGAGCAGCGTCGTCATGATCCGCGCACCGGTCATGCCGAACGGGTGCCCGAGCGCGATCGCGCCGCCGAAGGGGTTCAGCTGCTCCTCGGTGATGCCGAGCTCGCGCATGCAGGGCACGATCTGGGCAGCGAAGGCCTCGTTGATCTCGACGACGTCGATGTCGGCGATCGAGAGGCCCGTCTGCGCGAGCAGGGCCTGGATCGCGGGGATCGGGCCGAGGCCCATGACCTCGGGGCGGATTGCTGCGACCGTCGACGCGACGATCCGCGCGCGCGGCTTCAGGCCCAGCGCCCCCGCGCGCACCTCGGACATCACGAGCACGGCCGCAGCGCCGTCGTTCAGCGGGCAGGCGTTGCCGGCGGTCACCGTGCCGTCCTCCTTGAAGACCGGCTTCAGCGCCGCGAGCTTCTCCATCGTCGTCCCCGGGCGCGGGCCGTCGTCCCTCAGGAACTCGCCGCCGTCGGGCAGCGCGACCCCCACGATCTCGGCGTCGAAGTGTCCCGACGCCTGCGCCGCGACTGCGCGCGTCTGCGAGATCAGCGCCCACTCGTCCTGCGCCTCGCGCGACACGTCGCGCTCGCGCGCCACGTTCTCGGCCGTCATCCCCATCGGGATGTAGACGTCGTACAGGGAGCCCTCGGACCCGTTCAGCAGCGAGTGCTTGGACTCGTCGGCGATTGCCGCGCCGAGGCCCGCGCGCGATACCGCCTCGACCCCCGCGGCGACGTACTGCTCGCCCTCGCCGGCCTTGATCGCGTGGAACGCCATCCGCAGCGTCTGCAGCGACGACGCGCAGAAGCGGTTCACCGTGCAGCCCGGGACGCGCTCGTCGAAGCCGGCGAGCAGCGTCGCGTTGCGCCCGACGTTATAGCCCTGCTCTCCGATCCCGGAGGCCGAGCCCATCATGACGTCGACGGTCTCGTCGAAATCGACCTCGGGGTTGCGCTCGCGCAGCGCGCGCAGCGGCGTGGCGGCGAGGTCGTCGGCGCGCACGCCGATCAGCGATCCCTTGAACGCGCGGCCGATGGGCGTGCGGACGGCGTCGACGATCACGGCTTCGGGCATGGTCGCTCCAGTTGGTTGTGCCCCCGGCGGTCGCACTCCACGGCAGCTGTTTCACGGCGGCGTCGCACTCGCCGCGGCCAGACCACATTGTGACACGATTGACTGGTCAGTCAACGGGCCTCCCGCGCCACAGTGCGCCGCGAGTCGCGCGAACGCGGGTCCCCCCTCTGCCATCGTGTGCGTCATGCATGAGCACGACGCGAACTGGGCGATCGTCGCCGACGAGGACGAGCTGCGCGAGATCGTCGGATCGCCGATCCCGCGTGTCGCGAACAAGGCGCGTGCGACGCTGCACGAGCTCGACCGCCGGTGGCTCGCGGCATCGCCGATGTGCCTCATCGCGACGTCGGCAGCCGACGGCACGTGCGACGTCAGCCCGCGCGGCGATCCACCGGGATCCACGCACGTCCTCGACGACCGTACGATCGCGATCCCCGACCGCCCCGGCAACCGCCGCGTGGACGGCTTTCGCAACGTGCTCGAGAACCCGCAGGTGGGGCTGATCTTCCTCGTGCCAGGTCGCGGCGACACGCTGCGCATCAACGGCCATGCTCGGCTGGTGCGCGACGCGCCGTTCTTCGACGACATGATCGTGGCCGGACATCGACCGCGGCTGGCGCTCGTGGTCGAGCTGACGGAGGTCTTCTACCACTGCTCGAAGGCCTTCCTGCGCTCGGCGCTGTGGAGGCCCGAGACCTGGGACGCCGGCGAGCTCGCCTCGCGCGCCGTCATCGCTCAGACGCTGGAGCGCCCGGACGAGACGCTCGGGGCCCTCGAGACGTACTACGGCCCCCGCTACGAGGACACGCTGTACGGCTGAGGCGCCCTCGGCGCGCGATGCTCGGTCGTTCCGGGCGTGAGCCGCCCGACCGCGTCGGTTGGGCGATCCCGGTCGGCGCCGATCAGGCGAGTTGCTTGCCGAGCAGCGCGGCGTGCGCCGCGACGTCGCGCGCGTAGGCCGCGAAGTCCGACGAGAACAGCGACTGCGGGCCGTCGCAGCGGGCGTGCTCGGGGTCGTCGTGGACCTCGACGATGATCCCGTCCGCACCGACCGCGGCCGCGGCGCGCGACATCGGCTCGACGAGCCGGCGGTCGCCCGCGGCGTGCGACGGATCGACGACGACCGGCAGGTGCGTGTGCAGCTTCAGCCACGGCACGGCACCGAGGTCGAGCGTGAAGCGCGTCGCCGTCTCGAACGTGCGGCTCCCGCGCTCGCAGAGGATGACCTCCTCCGTGCCCTCCTTGAGTACGTAGTCGGCCGCCATCAGCAGCTCCTCCAGCGAAGACGACAGCCCGCGCTTGAGCAGGACGGGCTTGCCGAGCCGGCCCGCGACCTCCAGCAACGCGTAGTTCTGCATGTTGCGCGCGCCGATCTGCACGACGTCGGCGACCGCCGCGATCGCCTCGGCGTGCTCGGCGTCCAGCAGCTCGGTGACGATCGGCAGCCCCGTCGCCGCGCGCGCCTGCGCGAGGATCTCGAGCGCCGCCGCGCCCAGGCCCTTGAAGGCGAACGGCGACGTGCGCGGCTTGAAGGCGCCGCCGCGCAGCATCGACGCGCCACCGGCGCGCACGGCCTCGGCGACCGCGAGCGTCTGCTCGGGCGACTCGACCGTGCACGGTCCGGCGATCAGGCAGAACGTCGCGCCGCCGCCGACGGTGCGTCCCGCGATCTCAAAGCGGCTGGCCTGGTGGTGGCTGAGCTCGGAGGAGGCGAGCTTGTACGGGCGCGAGATCGGCACGACGCGGTCGACGCCGGCCATCCCCTCGATGCCGAGCTCGACGACGCCCTCGGGATCGCCGATCGCGCCGATCGCCGTCGTCAGCTCGCCGGGCATGACGACGACGTGCACGCCCGTCTGCGCCAGCCGCGCGCGCACGGCCTCGACCTGCGCCTCCTCGGCGCCCGGGTGCATGACGATCATCATCGGCGCGAACGATCGTACGCACCGCGCGGCAGAGTCGGCGGCTCGGCGCCGGCCGCGCGGGCGGGTGTGCCGGCCCGCGTCCGTCTGACGCCGCGGCAGCGCCTACAGGCCGAGGTCGCGCACGCCGAGCTCGTCTGCGCCGAGATGGTGCGCGAGCTCGTGGCGGACGGTCCGGGTGACCTCGTGGCGCAGCACGTCGGGGTCGTGGCCGAAGTCGCGGCGCAGCGTGTCGCGGTAGATGACGATCCGGTCCGACGTGTTGTCGCGCGCGACGCCGTCGCCGTGGTACAGGCCGTACGCGCCCGCGCGGCGCCCGCCGTCGGAGATCACGACCGCGACGTTGCGCTCGAGCGCGCGCTGCAGGATGTCGGGCAGCTCGTCCATCGCGTCGCGCACGAGCTCGGCGAAGTCGTCGTCGTCGTAGGGGTCGAGCGCCATGAACTCGACCTCGTCGGGCTCCGCTGCGACGCCCTCGCGGGCGAGGCGCTCGGCCTCCTCGACGATGCGATCGAAGTCGGCCTCGGACCCCGACTCGTTCCAGCCCGCCATCCGCAGGCCCAGCGCCATCATCGCGATCCCGATCAGCAGGATCGCGACGACGATCAGCGTCCCGCCCTGCAGCTCGTGCAGCGGGCCCGAGAGGCTCAGGCCGCCCATCAGCGACAGCGCGACCAGCCCGATCGCGAGCGCGAGCGCCGCCGACAGCAGGACCCGCCGCACGTTGGGGGTCTGCATGGCCGCCGCGCCTACTTCATCGAGCGGGCGATGACGACCCGCTGGATCTCGTTCGTGCCCTCGTAGATCTGGGTGATCTTCGCGTCGCGCATCATCCGCTCGACCGGGTACTCGTTGACGTAGCCGTAGCCGCCGAGGACCTGGATCGCCTCGAGCGTCACGTACATCGCGTTATCCGAGGCGAACAGCTTCGCCATCGACGAGTACTTGCCGAGATCGGGCTCGTCGCGATCGGCCTTGGCACAGGCCTTGTAGAGCAGCTCGCGCGCCGCGGCGGTGCGCGTCTCCATGTCGGCGAGCTTGAACTGGATCCCCTGCAACGCGTTGATCGGCTTGCCGAACGCGATCCGATCGCGCGCGTACTGCGCGGCGTAGTCGGTCGCGCCCTGGGCGATGCCGACGGCCTGCGCGGCGGCGCCGAGGCGCGTGCGCTCGAGCGTGCCGAGCGCGACCGACAGGCCCTTGCCCTCGGGGCCGATCATGTTCGACGCCGGCACGCGGACGTCGGTGAAGGACGGCGAGCCCGTCGGCGAGCCCTTGATGCCGAGCTTGTGCTCGAGCTTGCCGGGATCGAAGCCCTCGCGGTCGGACTCGACGACGAAGCACGAGCTGCGGTTGCCCTCGCGGTCGGTCTTCGCGAAGACGAGGTAGAAGTCGGCGACGCCGGCGTTCGTGATCCAGTTCTTCTGGCCGTTGACGACCCACTCGTCGCCGTCGCGGACGGCACTCGTTCGCAGCGACGCCGGGTCCGAGCCGGCCTCGGGTTCCGACAGCGCGAACGCGGGCGACCACTCGCCGGTCGCGCAGCGCGGCAGCCAGCGCTGCTTCTGCTCCTCGGTCCCGAACAGCCGGATCGGCAGCGTGCCGAGCTCCTGCACCATCAGGATCAGCGCCGACGACGCGCACGCCTTGGCGATCTCCTCGACGGCCATCTGCAGCATCAGCGTGCCGGTGCCGGTGCCGCCGTACTCCTCGTCGAACGGCAGGCCGAGGACGTCGTGCTCGGCGAGCAGCTCGCGCACGTCGCGCGGGTACTCGGCGGTGCGGTCGATCTCGGCGGCGCGCGGCGCGATGCGCTCCCGCGCGAGCCGGCGGATCATGTCGCGAAGGTCCGCCAGCTCCTGCGGGATGTCGTAGACGCCGGCGGAGGTCACGGGCACCGAACCATCGTACTCGCGCGGATTCGGCGCTTACCGAGGGTCTGAGCCGGGCATCCCGAGTCGCATGGGAATAGGAACCTCGATAACACTCATCGCCGTGGGCGCGATCCTCAAGTTCGCGGTCACCGCCACGGTCACCGGCATCTCGCTGGCGACCGTCGGCACGATCCTCATCATCATCGGCATCGTCGGCCTGGTGATCTCGCTCGCGTTTCTCATGCAGGCAGACCGCCGCGGCGTCGTCGTGGCGCACGAGCGCGTCGTCGAGCGCGACCCATACGTCGACCCGTACGTGTAGGACCTGGGACCCAGGCGACCGCCGGGTCAGACCGTCTGCGAGTCCTGCGGGTCGCCGTCGCCGGTTGGCGGCGGCGCCAGGCCGGGCGCGTTCGGAGCGTCCGGTAGCCGGTACCAGGCGACGATCCGGCCGCCGCGCACGAGGATCGCCGTCCGTGCGCTGTGCCCGGTGCCCGATCCGCAGTCAGCGCCCCTGCGCTGCGTGAGGCGCACCCGCACGATCGTGAAGCCGCCGCTCGCGCCGCCGGTCGACGTCACGATCGAGCCGCACGTCAGCGCCCCGTTGAAGATCCGCACCTCGGCGGCGCTCGACAGCCTCAGCACCGGCGAGCCGTTCTGCACCCTCGCGGGCACCCCCCACTGGGCGCTCGCACCGGCCACGTCGCCGTCGCGCAGCGCAGCCGACCAGGCGCGGATGACCTTCACGCGTGCGGGATCGGCGGGGCCGGTCGCCTTCAGGGGCACGTTCGCGGGGATCTGAAGAGGGTCGTGCGCGCCGGATGGCGGCACCGGCGTCGAACGTGGCGCGGCGGCCTGCGCCGCCGAGCGACGGGGCGCCCCGGACGACCCGCCGCAGCCGGCCAGCAATCCGGTGGCGAGTACGATCGTGGCCAGCGCGCGCGTGGTCATCGCCCACCAGGATCCCACGTGCCGGCACGTGGTCTCGCCACGCCACGCTCGAATGCGAATGCGCAGGCGCCCGCTTGCCAGCGGCTACACGCCAACGGGGCCGCACCGTTTCGCCCTCTGATTCGGGGGTAAGCCATCAACGTTTTCTTAACCTTCCACGAAAGGGTAAGCCCATCTCCTCGATCGACACCACGCTCGACTATGCACTTCACCTCCCGCCGCGCAACGCCGTCGACGGTCTGGACCAGGACGAGGAGTGGTGTGAGATCGAGGTCGAGGGTGAGCGCCGGCGCATCCGGCTGCACGACTACGCGGAGATCTTCGACGTGCCGGGCCTCTACGAGCAGCTGTTCTCCGAACGCCTCGCCTGCGACTCGCCGCGTGTCGTCAGCGAGCTTCTCGCCGACCAGCTCGCCGTCGAAGGCGCCGATCCCTCGACGTTGACGGCGCTGGACTTCGGCGCCGGCAACGGCATGGTCGGCGAGCGCCTCGACGGCCTCGGCATCGGCACGATCGTCGGCGTCGACCTGCTCGAGGAGGCTCGCGACGCCGCCCTGCGCGATCGTCCCGGCGTCTACGACGACTACCGCGTGCTCGACCTCACGAACCTCGAGCTCGCAGAGCGCGCCGAGCTCGACGCGCACGGCTTCGACTGCTTCTCGTGCGTCGCGGCGCTCGGCTTCGGCGACGTTCCGCCGATCGCGTTCGCCGAGGCGCTCAACTGCATCGCCGACGGGGGCTGGGTCGCCTTCAACGTCCGCGACCGCTTCTTCGAGGAGCGTGATCCGACGGGCTTCGGCGGCTTCCTGCGGCGTCTGTTTCGCGACGGCGTGCTCGACGAGCGCGCCCGCCTGCGGTACACGCACCGCATCGCCGTCGACGGGGCCTCGCTGGACTACCTCGCCGTCGTCTCGCGCAAGCGCCGCGACGTGCCGATGGACTGGGCCGCCGGCGCCTGACGCGGTCGTGTCCACGAACGCGCCGGCCGGTCACGCGGGCCGTGCCTGCGTCGGCAGCCCGCCGGTCGCACCGGACGCGACCAGTGCTCCGGTGAAGGTGCCCAGCAGCATGCCGTGCAGCGCCTCGCGGCTGAGATCGTCGTGAGCGATCCAGTCGAGGACGGCGCCGTCGAGGAACGCGAGCCACCCGTGGACGGCGGACCGCGTCGCCGGGCGCTCGCCGTCCGGACCCAGGCCCGAGAGGATCCGCGACGCCGTCGTCGAGCGGACCTCGGCCATGATCTCGCGCACGTCTGCCGAGCCGCTCTCGAGCAGCGTCGCGTAGGCCGCGGGGCGCTCCTGCACCCACTGCAGGAACGCGTCGAGCGTCCTGGAGAGCTGCTCGGCCGCAGGACGTGACGGGTCGGGCTCCGTGCGCCGGCGCAGCTCCTCGGCCCGCTCCTCGAGCGCTGCCTCGAACAGCCGCCGCTTGCTCGGGAAGTAGTGGTACAGCAGCGCCTTGGAGATCTGCGCCTCGCGCGCGAGGCGCGACATCGACAGTCCCTCGTAGCCCTGGCTGAAGAAGAGCTCCGTGGCGCGAGCGAGCAGCAGCTCGCGGCGCTCGTCGCGCTGCAGCCGGCGGTAGGCGCGCTCGGACATCGGCCCATCCTACGCCCTCCTGACCAGCGGTCGGCAGGCGATTACCGTCTCGGCGACCTGGTTGCCAAAGGATGGCGGACGAGACGGGGGCGCTGTCGGTCGCGCTGATCGGCGCCGGCGACGTTGAGATAGGGTCGAGCGATGGCTTCCATCTTCGATTCAGACGACGTCGAGGTCTCGCCCGCACAGACCGCGAAGGCACTGGGCGACGGCTCGATCCAGCTCATCGACGTGCGCGAGCAGCACGAGTGGGACGAGGGGCGCATCGAGGGCGCCGTCCACATCCCGCTCGCCGATCTCACCGGCAGCGTGAGCAGGATCGACAAGGGCAGGCCGGTCGTCTTCCAGTGCAAGTCCGGCGGGCGCTCGCTGATGGCCGCGCAGGCATTCCAGGCGTCGGGCTACGAGGCCTACTCGATGGCCGGTGGCCTCGAGCAGTGGGACAACCTGCGCCTGCCGATGATCCCCGAGGGCGCGACGGTCGCCTGACGCCGCCGGCGTCATCGAGAGGGACGCAAGGGCCCACCCTCGCCGGCGGGCACTCCGCGATGCTGTCGGCCGCCGCGAGAAGGCGCCGCGAGCGTTCAGAGCTGCGAGGTGGCACGCGAATCCCCTGCTTCGGCGTCGAGTTTGCGTAGCCTGCGGCGAACGGTTCGGAGCGAGAGGAGAGCGACGATGGCCCAGGAGGAAGCACACGAGGTCGTGACCGGCGAGGGCTACGCGGTCGGCAACATCGGGGCGCTCGGCGACGGGGGCGGATTTCGCAAGATCCGCCGTGCCCTGGAGGTCAAGGCGCTGGGCATCAACGCGATCGTGATGCCGGCCGAGTTCGCCGGCCGGCGCCACTACCACTACGAGCAGGAGGAGACGTACTTCATCCACGCGGGGCACGCCGAGCTCGAGTTCGGCGACGGCTCCGTGCATCGCCTCGGACCGGGCGGGGTCGCGCGCATCGACGCCGCGACGGTGCGCCGGATCCGCAACGTCGGCGACGGCGACCTCGTCTACATCGCGGTCGGCGCCAAGGACGGCTACGTCGACAACGACGGCCACCTGCTGCCGTCCGAGGAGACCTGAGCGCCGCGCCAGCCGCGCCGGGCCCCGGCGTCGGGTCGCCGGGCCGCAACCGCGCTCGGCCCTCGGGCATGCGTGGCCGCGCCGCCGATCAGGTGCCGGGGCGCTTGACGAGCGGGTCGATCGCGCCGAGCTCGGTGTAGGGGAGCGGCTTGTAGGCCTCCCCGGGCGTCCCGCCAACCGCCACGGCCTGCAGACCCTCGTCGCCGACGCGGATCGTGCGCTTCGTCGCGGCGCCGATGCGCACCATCATGCCGGGCTCGAGGTCGAGGAACTCGGCGCCCTCGTCGAAGGTCATGCGGCCGAAGCCCTTCGTGATCACGAGAACCTCCTCCTGGCCGCTCGGGTGGTTGTGCTCGGGGTAGTGCACCGAGCCGGCCGGGATGTCGACGATCGACAGACCGAAGGCGGTCACGCCGAGGGTCGCGCGCGCCTTCAGGAAGATCCCGTTGTAGTACCCCTCCAACTCCGAGATCTTCGCCACCGTGTAGTCGGCCATGTACGTGTGCTCCTTGCTGGATGTGGGATTGGAAGACGTCGTGGACCTGCTGCGAAGCGGCCCGCGGCCGCAACCGGCTGTCGTGACCGCGGATCTCATGATCTCGGCACGACCCCGACGCGCACGATACTTCGACCCATGACGCGGATCGCGGTCCTCGCTGGCGTCCACGCAAATCCCTACGCGCCGCAGGCGCCGGCGGACGACTCGCGAGCCCAGGAATGCTCGCGTACGCGCTGCCTCGGTGGCCCCGGAGCCCTCGGCGCGGACCGCGACGCGGTCGTCGACCGGGCGCGAACGCGACGACGGATCAGCCTGAATCCAGGCTCAGTCCGCGCGCCGCACCGGCGCCGTCCGACCGCGCGTGCAGAGGGCCGCGACGAGCGCCGCCAGCAGCGGCACGCCGAGGCCGGTCGCGACGAGGTTCGCCCACGGCACGACGAACGTCGGCGACAGCGTCGTCGCGCGCGCCGTGTACGCGACGAACGTGCCGAGAGCGACGCCGAGCACGCAGCCCAGCCCGCCGACGAGCAGCGCCTGGCTGGCCATCAGCGCCCGCCGGCGCTGCGGCGGCGCTCCCACGGCCGCGAGCGTCGCCATGTCGGCCATGCAGGCGCCCCGCGAGCAGGAACGCGAGCACGACCGACCCGCTGACCGCGATGACGATCGCGCTGGTCGCCGGCCCGGTCCGGTGTCGCTGGCGCTCGGCGTCGCGCACGGCGAGACGCGCCGACAGCGGCAACCTTCCGCCCAGGCGCGAGATCCACCCGATGAGGTTGGGGGCGAGCAGCACGAGGCCGACGACCGCGAGCGCGGCACTTGCGATGACGAGCGTCACGGCACCGTCGGAGGAGGGCGTGCCGAGGAAGCGACCGGTCAGCTTGACCTGGAGCACCGCACGGTCGTACGCCGCGAAGTCGGCCGCGAGGCGGTGCGCGCCCAGGAGCCCGCCGGCGATGCCGAGCAGCACCAGGCCGGCACCGGCGAGCCCGTTGCGACGGCGCGCGCCCGCACCGACGCGAAAGCGCCCCGACAGCGCGTCGACGGGCCGCATGCGCGCGGCGCCGATCGCCGGGACGACGGCCGCGGCAAGCCCCGACAGCAGCCCGACGAGCCCCGCGCCCGCGATCTCGTAGGGCCCGAAGGACCAGCCGGGGACCTGCGCATCGGCGATGCTCTCCCACAGCGGCCGTCCGGCGAAGGCGATCGCGAACCCGACCGCGACGCCGAGCGCGGCGCCGAGCGCACCCAGCACGAGTCCCTGTGCGAGCACGATCCGTCGGATGTCGCGCGGGCTGGCGCCGCCCGCGGCGACGAGGCCGAGCTCGCGCACCTGACGGCGCGCGCCGACCGCGAACGCCGTGCCCGCGAGCAGCACGACCTCCAGCAGTCCCAGCGCCACGATCACGGCGACGAGCGCGCCGGTGCGAATCGCGTCGGCGTCGAGCGAGAGATGACCGCCGCCGTCCGTCGGATGCAGGAGTCCCTCGCGCGTCGTCAAGGCGATGCCGAGCGCGGCGAGCGTGCGCCCGACCGCGTCGGCGTCGGTGCCGTTCGGGAGGTCGACGAGATAGGTCGGTGCGTCGGCGCCGACGGTGTTGGCGTCGGGCCGGCGGATCGAGCGGGTCGCCCGCACGATCGCGGCGCCGGGCGCGGCGACGATCTGCTCGCACGACAGGCAGCCCGGATCGACCACGAGTCCCGCGACGCGATAGCTGCTGCGCCCGCCGACCGGCGTGATCGTCGCGCCCGGCCGCACGCCCCCGCCGTCCACGAGCCCCATCCGCTCGCCGAGCGTGCGCGTGACGAGCACCTCGCCCGCGCCCGGCGCGCGGGCCCCGCCGTCCAGGCGCATGACGTTCTGATGCAGCGGCTCGTCGACGTCGCCGATCAGCATCTCGGTCCGCACGATCCGTTCGCCCTCGCGCAGTGCGAGTGTGCGAGCGCGCGGCACCGCCACGACGCGCGTGCCCCTCGGCAGGAGCGCGGTGAGCTCGCTCGCCGACTGCGTGCCCATTGCACCGGGCGGCTGGCCGGAGTCGCTGAGCCAGCGCGGGTCATAGCCGCCGGGGAGGCGGTGCAGGCCGGTCAGCGTGACCACGCCGTCGGCGGACCCGACGATCCGCTGGGCATCCAGCCGCGTCCCGTCGAAGCTGCGCGCGATGACGTCGGCGAACGTCGCGCCCGCGACGGGCAGCGCGACGAGGATCGCGATCAGCAGCGAGCGCGCGGGGCTGCGCACGACCGTGCGCCGGGCGATCCGCAGCGCGGGGCGCCAGCCGCTCGCGGTCATGCCCGCTGTCCAGACGCGAGCGTCGCGGCCGGCTCCGACCGGCCGGTGTCGTCGGCGACCTCGCCGTCGCGCAGGAAGACCACGCGGTCGGCCCAGCCGGCGAGCCGGGCCTCGTGGGTGACGAGCACGCCGGAGGCACCCGCGTCGCAGCGCGCGCGCAGCAGCCGCAGCACCGATTCGCCGCTGTGGCTGTCGAGCGCGCCGGTCGGCTCGTCGGCGAGCACGAGCCGCCGCGGCCCGATCAGCGCCCGTGCGATCGCGACGCGCTGGCGCTGGCCGCCGGAGATCTCGTCCGGGAATCGGTCGGCGACGCCGGCGAGGCCGACCTCGTCGAGCGCGACGATCGCCTCGGAGCGGCTGCGGCGCACGCCGACGCCGTCCAGCTCGCGCGGCAGCGCGACGTTCTCGGCCGCCGTGAGCGCGGGGATCAGGTTGAAGTCCTGGAAGACGTAGCCGATGGCGCGCCGGCGCAGCGCGGCGAGGTCCCGGGCCGAGAGCCCGCCGAGGTCCGTTCCCTCGACGACGACCGCGCCGCCTGTCGGCGCGTCGAGTCCGCCGGCGAGGTTCAGCAGCGTCGACTTGCCCGAGCCCGACGGGCCCATGACCGCGACGAGCTCGCCCGCGCCACCGCCAGGCTGACGCCGCGCAGGGCGTGGACGCCGGCCTCCCCGCTTCCATGCACGCGCGACACGTCGCGCAGCTCGAGGACGTGCTGACTCATCGGGGTACCTCCGTGGGGGTCTCTCTCGTCGTGGCGGGACGCGGCGATCGACCGTCCCCCGTGAGCTGCGCGTCGCAGTGGTCGAGCCAGCGGGTCTCCGCCTCGGCCTGGAAGATCATCGACTCGTTGACGAGCAGCCACGCGGCGTCGGCAACCGGATCGGCCAGCGCCTTGCGCCGCGTGAGCTCGCGCAGCGTGCGCAGCGCGGAGCTGCGCTGGCTCTGGACGATGCGGCGAACGTCGATGCCGGGGGTCGTCAGCGCCATCGCGAGCTTGATCGCGAGCTCGTCGCGGGGGCGGCCCGCGTGTTCGAGCGGGGTCGCGAACCAGCGCGCGAGCTCCTCGCGGCCGGCCGGCGTGATCCGGTAGGTGAGCTTCCCGTTCGTGCCCGGCGCGCCGCCGGGCGAGCGGGTCTCGGCGGCGGCCGGCCCGACGGGCTCGACGAGCCCGTCGCGCTCCAGGCGCGACAGCGTCGTGTAGACCTGCCCGATGTTCAGTGGCCAGGTCGCTCCGGTCGATGCCTCGAACTCGGTGCGCAGCTGGTAGCCGTACATCGGTCCGCGCTCGAGCAGGGCGAGCAGACCATGGCGGATCGGCATAGATACGCAGTATGCATACGCGGTATGCGATGGTCAAACAGCAATCCGCTGCCGGCGTGCGGGTCGGCCGAGGAGCGAGTCCGGCCTGGCCTCGCCTGGCCTCGCTCGCCTCGCCTGGCCTCGCCTCGCTCGCCTCGCCTCGCCTCGCTCGCCTCGCCTCGCCTCGCCTCGCCTACGGGGCGTACGTGCCGAAGCTCCAGACGTTGCCTTCGAGGTCGCGCGAGGAGAACTCGCGCGAGCCGTAGTCGGTGTCCTCCGGCGCGCGCACGATCTGCGCGCCGGCCGCGACGGCGCGGTCGTGCAGCGCGTCGGGGTCGTCGGTCGAGAGGTAGAGCCAGCTCTGGCCGGCGTGCTCGCCCCACTTCGGATCGCCGCCCTCGGGCTCCGTGCCGAGCATGACGATGCCGCCGAAGCCGCTGAGCTCCGCATGGCGGATCACGCCCTCCCCGTCGGCATGGACCTCCTTGGGTTCGAAGCCGTAGGCCTCTACGAGCCAGTCGATCGCGGCGCGGACGTCGCGGTAGCGCAGTGATGGGTAGATGGTCATGGACGCCGGGCTACCCCGGAGGCGGGTGCTGCCACCGACCCCATTGGCTGCGGGCGCGGCCGGAGATCTGCGAGCGCCGTGCCGGCCGCCGGGCCGTCCACCCGGTCGCGACCCGCAGGAATGCGATGTTCATCGCTCGGACGCAAGCTCGACCTGTACGAGCGCCGCGAGACGCCGCGGCGGCACGTCGAGGCGCTCCAGGACGCGAGCCACGCCGGCCGCGGGCGGATCCAGGAGCCCGAGCAGCAGGTGCGCGGTGCCGAGGCGACGCGCGCCGCGTCGCTGCGCGTGCACCAGCGCATGCGCGAGCGCTTGCTTCGTCGCGTCGCCGAAGCGCGGGTCGTCCGCGCCGGGACGGATCGGCGCCGACGCGACGACGGATGCCGGCACGCCGACGACCTCGAGCGCAGCGACGAACGCCCGCTCGATCGCCTCCTCGATGCCGGCGGCGTCGATGCCGGCCTCGCCGAGCGCGCGGCCGACCGCGCCGAGTTGCCGAGGCGGCTCGGCGACCGGCCTCCCGGCCGACTCGGGTGCGCGGTGACCGTCCGCTGCGTGCGCGACGGCGCACCCGGCGAGCGCGAGCAGCAGGTGCTCGGGGTCGACCCGCTCGGCGCCGGCGCGCCGCGCGGCCTCGACCGCGCGGGCGACGGCTTCGCGGCTCTCCGGTGCGAAGCGCTCAAACATCGCGCCGGCCGCTCTGCACGCCGCGCGCCCGCAGGCGCTTGGCGTGCTTCTTGTGCACGGCTTGGCGGCTGACGCCGAGCGATAGGGCGACGTCGGCCCACGACCACCCATCGACGATCGCGCGCTCGACCTGCCCGGCCTCGAGCCGGTCCGCGAGCCGGCGCAGCGCGACGACGGCGGCGAGGCCCTCGGCCGGGTCGCGGGGGACCGCCTCTTCCTCCGTGGGAACGAATGCCATGTCGTCAACAGTAGTTGACGATCGATCATTCGTCAACTCAAGTTGCGCGCGCACCACCGCTCCCGCGCACGGTCGCGGCGTGAAGGCGTTGCCGGGAAACCACGTTCGCGCCACGCGCACCCGACCCGTCGAGCAACCGTCCTGGCGCGCCGTACGAGCCGTGTCGGCGTTTCGAGTTCGCCAGGGCGCCGGCCGCCTACGCGTCGGCTCTCGCTCGCGCGTGCGACGCCAACCGCTCGCCCAGCCACCCACGCCGCTCGAGCTCGTCGACGAGCCGCAGGTACGACGCCGTCAGGGCCGGCGCGCGGTCCGTCCGCGGCGCGATGACCTCGCGCGTGCGCACCATCCGCGCGATCGGGGACGCGACGGCCGCCCCGCCCCCGCCGCCGGCCGACCCCCGCCACGACGCCGACCCCGGCCCCGACGCCCACCTCGACGCCGACGCCGACGCCGGCCCCGACGTCGACGCCGACGCCGACGCCGCGAGGATCGCCATGCCGACCGCGGCCTCCGGCTGCTCCACGAGACGCACCGGCCGCCCCAGCACGTCCGCGCGCAGCTGACACCACGGCCGGCTGCGCGAGGCTCCGCCGGTCAGCGTCAGCTCGCCGTCCGTCGCCGCGCCGAGCAGGTCGAGGTAGTCGAAGCACAGTCGCTCGACGAACGCGACCCCCTGCGCCAGCGCGGCGAAGAGCTCGGCCTCGCCGGCCGGCTCGCCGCAGACGAACGCCTCGGCGGCCGGCGCCGCGAACGGGAAGCGCTCCCCGCGCGTCACCAGTGGGTACGCGAGCGCGCTCGTGCCCTCGAACGCGGCGGCCCGGCGGCCGAGGTCGTCGAGGTCGCGGCCCGGGAAGTGGGCGGTCAGCACCCCGGCGCCGCAGCTCGATGCCCCGCCCGGCAGCCACCCGCCGTCCGGCGCGCGATGGCTGTACAGCAGCCCGGACGGGTCGTCCACACGCAACTCGCTGCAGCCCTTCAGCACGAGCGTCGTCCCGAGCACCGCGTTCCAGCTGCCGGCCCTCACCGCGCCCGCGGCGAACTGCGCGCCACAGCCGTCCGTCATTCCCGCGATCACGGGCGTGCCGGGCGGGATCCCCGTGCGCTCGGCCGCCTCGGGGCAGACCTCCCCGAGCAGCGACCCGCCGCGCACGACCTCGGGCAGCAGTGCGCCGGGCACGCCCAGCGTCTCGAGCTCAGCCCAGGGCCAGGTCTCGTGCTGCTGGTCGTAGCCGCTCTTCAACGCATGGCTGCAATCGGACGGCACCTCGTGCCCGGCGAGCGCGCGGGTGACGACGTCCGCCTGCTGCGCGAGCCGCGCGCCGGGCCCGAGCTGCGGCCACGACTCGAGCATCCACAACAGCTTGGGCAGCGCCCAAGACGGCGAGATCGGGTGCTCGAACGCGCCGCTCGCGTCGATCCGCGCGGCCTGCGCGCCCGCGCGCATGTCGTCGTACATGACCCCCGGCGTCAGCGGGCCTCCCGCGGCGTCGACGAGCACGATCGTCCCCGACGTCGCGCAGGTCGCGACCCCGCGCACGCGCTCCGGTGCGATCCCCGCGAGCGCCGCGCGGCTCGCCGCCGCCACGGCCTCGAACCACTGCCGCGGATCCTGCTCGTGACGAGCGCCCTCGCGCACGCTGCGCAGCGCGACCCCGGCGCTTCCGACGACCCGCCCGTCCCCCGACACGACGTACGCCCGCGCGCTCTGCGTCCCGAGATCGAGCCCGACCCACACGTCGTCGGCGGCCGTTTCGCCCGGCTCGGGGCCGCTCCCACCCCGCTGCACACCGCCGCGCATGGACCCCACGCTACCTCGTGCAGGAATCCTTGCAGGAGCAGGCGTTTGTGATCGATCCACGATGACCGCTGGTAGCGTCGCCGGCTCGCCGTCGAGGCGGGGGGCACCGCTGCACTCCGATCGCGACGCCGCTCCGCCGATGACGACCATCCCCCTCCGCCGACTCCTCACCCTCTGCGCGCTGGCACTGCTGTGCGCGGGCGCGGTCGCCGCGGTCCTCGCGACCGCCGGGCCGGCCGGCGCGGACCTCAACAGCTCGATCCAGTCCAGGTCGAGCCGGGCGGCAACGCTGAAGGCGGCCGTCGCCGCCGAATCGGCCAAGATCCGCGCGTCCGCCGGCGGCCTCGCGACCGCCCAGCGCCGCCTCGGCGCGATCCAGGCCGCCGCCGCCGCAGAGCAGGCCAAGCTCGACAGCGTCGAGGCCGCGCTCGTCACGTCGCGCGACCACCTCACGCGGCTCGTCGCCCGCCAGCACCGGGCGACCGATGCGCTGCGCGCGAACCTGCTCAACGCATACCGCAACCCGGCCCCCGACATCGTCTCGGTGATCATCGACGCGAAGGGCTTCACCGACCTGCTCGAGAAGGCCGACTTCCTCAAGCGGATCGCCCACCAGAACGCCGAGATCATGGGCGCGGCGCGCACCTCTCGCGCGCAGGTCACCAAGCAGGCGAACGCGCTCGCGACGATGCAGGCGACGCATCTGCGGCTCGCCAACGCGCTCGAGCAGCGCCGCGAGCACGCGCAGACGCTCGAGACCGCGCTGCTGCAGGAGCAGCAGCGCCGGCTGGCGGGGCGCGCGTCGAAGGCGAGCGAGCTGCACCAGATCGCGCGCCAGCTGACGGCGCTGCGCAAGCGGCTGGCGCGCACGGCTCGGCCCGGCATCGCGACCGATCCCGGCGGCCAGGCCCAGGCGCCACCCGGCGCCCCCGCGGCCGTCTCGCTCGTGATCGCGGCCGGCAACGCGATCGCCGGCCTGCCCTACCTCTACGGCGGCGGTCACGCCGGCTTCAAGGACACCGCGTATGACTGCTCGGGCTCGGTCAGCTACGCGCTCGCCGCGGCCGGCCTCGTGTCGGCGCCGATGGCCTCGGGCCCGTTCATGAGTTGGGGCGATCCCGGGCCGGGCAAGTGGATCACGGTCTACGCGAACGCCGGGCACGCGTACATGGTCGTCGCGGGCTGGCGCTTCGACACGGTCGCGCTCGCCGAGGGCGGCACGCGCTGGTCGCGCCAGCTGCTCAGCAACGCGGGCTTCGTCGCGCGCCACCCGCCCGGGCTGTAGCCAACCGCCCGGTCACGGTCGCCGGCGGCACGGCGCGGCGGCGCCACAACCGCTGCGACCGGCCGCACACAGCGTCCCGTCGCGCCGGCCAAGGCGCGTGGGCCCTATTGCGGAACCTGGATCTCGCGCTTGAGGATCTTGCCGGTCGGGCCCTTCGGCAGCTCGTCGACGAACCAGATCCGGCGCGGGTACTTGTAGCTCGCGACGTGCTCCTTGACATACGCCTGCAGCTCGTCGGCGCCGATCGAGGCGCCCTCCTTCAGCGCGACCGCGGCCCCGACCTCCTCGCCCCACTCGTCGTGCGCCATCCCGACGACGGCCGCCTCGCGCACGGCCGGATGCTCGTAGAGCACCTCCTCGACCTCGCGCGGATAGACGTTGTAGCCGCCGCGGATGATGAGGTCCTTCTTACGGTCGACGATGTAGAAGTAGCCGTCCTCGTCGACCCTCGCCATGTCGCCGGTGGCAAACCAGCCGTCCCGGATCGACTCCGCCGTCGCCTCGGGCCGTTCCCAGTAGCCCTTCATCACGTTCTCGCCCTTGACCACGATCTCGCCGATCTCGCCCGCCGCGACCTCGACCCGATCGTCGTCGACGAGCTTCATCTGCACGCCGGCGATCGGGGTGCCGATCGACCCCGGCTTGCGCTCGCGATCGGGGTGGTTGAACGACGCGATCGGCGAGGTCTCCGACAGGCCATAGCCCTCGAGCACCTTGCAGCGAAACGCCTCCTCGAAGCCGCGCATGACCTCGACCGGCATCGACGAGCCGCCCGACGCGCAGATGCGCAGGCTCGAGACGTCCGCCTTGTCGCGGTCGGGGTGATGCAGCAGCGCGCCGTACATCGTCGGCACGCCCTCGAAGACCGTGCAGCGGTCGCGCTGGAGGATCTCCAGCGCCTTGGCCGGATCGAAGCGCGGCAGCAGCGTGATCGCCGCGCCGGAGCAGATCGCGGCGTTCATCGTGCAGGTCTGCCCGAAGGAGTGAAACAGCGGCAGCCCGCCGAAGATGACGTCGCCGACGCCGAGGCCGAACAGCGCGACCGCGACCTCGACGTTGCTGCGCAGGTTGGCGTGCGTGAGCTCCGCGCCCTTCGGCCTGCCGGTGGTGCCCGACGTGTAGAGGATCACGGCCGTGTCGCGGGCCGCGCGATCGGCGACGGCTGCGTCGGGCGCATGGGCGAAGATCAGGCCCTCGAACTCGCCGGGCGTGACCGCCACTACCTCGACGTCGCCGGCCGCCTCGGCGCCCTGCTCGGCGGCGTCCATGAAGCCGTGCCACGCGAACAGCAGCTCGGCCCCGGAGTCCTCGAGGTAGTACGCGACCTCGCGGCCCTTGAGCAGCACGTTCATCGGCACGACGACCGCGCCCAGGCGCAGGATGGCGTAGTAGATGGCCGGAAAGTACGGGACGTTCGGCAGCATGATCCCGACGCGGTCGCCCTCGCCGATCCCCTTGCCCGCGAGCATCGATGCGATGCGAGCGCTCGCGTTGTCGAGCGTGCGGTAGTCGAACGCCGCGTCGTCGAGCCGGCAGGCGATCTCGCCGGGGTGCTGCGCGGCCGTGCGCGTCAGGTTGAGCGCGAGGTTCTCTGACATGGAGTCGACTCTAACGGCAGGTCGCGGGCGCGCCGGACAGCTGGCGCGCGCCCACGACGGGCGCCGTCCCTACCCCGACTCGCGGCGGAACGACGCGTTGCGATCGGTGCGGTACACGAGCCGGTGGCCGCGTACGGAGAACGTCGCGCGGTAGCCCGCCGTCACGAGCTGGGAGCACATCTCGCCGTGACGCGGCAGTCCGAGGCACCCGTCCGGCCACGTCCTCGCCTTCACGCTGACGACGTGCACGCTCACGACCTTCACGTGCCGCCGCTTCGCGGCGTCGCCACGGGCGAGGCGAACGGCCTTCGGCAGGCTCGCGCCGCGCTCGACGCGCGCCGCGGCTCCGGCCGCGCCGGCCGGCGCGACCACCGCCGCGAGCGCAGCGCCGATCGCGAGGACGGCCGCCCGACGGCGACGTGCGATCGCAGGGCTCATCACCGCCCAGGATGCCAGATCGTCGATGGCCGCCGAGCGGGTTCCGGGCGGGACGCGCGTGGCCGCCGGCCGGGTCCGGGCGGCCGCGGCCCACGGCCTCGATCGGCGCGCGGGCATGATGTGTCGATGCCCGACGTCCTGCCGATCAACCGCGACGTCGCGATCCCGCTCGAGGAGATCGGCCTACAGGCGAGCCGCTCGTCGGGTCCCGGCGGACAGCACGCCAACAAGACGGAGTCGCGGATCGAGGCGACCTTCGACGTCGCCGCGTCGTCGGTGCTCGACGACGCGCAGAAGCGGCGCGTCATCGCGCGCTGCGGCCCGGTCGTGCGCGCCGTCGCGCAGGATGCCCGCGGACAGTCGCGCAATCGCGCGCTGGCGCTCGAGCGGCTGGCCGAGCGGCTCGCGCGGGCGCTCGAGGTCCCGCGCGCGCGCCGCGCGACGAAGCCGACGAAGGCCTCGCGCACGCGCCGGCTGGAGGCCAAGCGCCACGCGTCCGCGCGCAAGCGCGATCGCGGCCGACCGGCGCACGAGGACTGACCGGCGGGCGCCGGTGTCGGGCGTCCCTCGTCAGGTGACCGGTCCGTGCGCGCCGTCACCGAGGTCCTTGGCGAAGGTGCGGTAGTCGTAGATCGGCCACGCCTCGGTCTTCATGCCCGGACCCATCTCGCGGATGATCGGCAGGCTCGCCAGCGCGCGATCGAGATCCTCGGCCGTCGGGACGTCCACGACGCCGAGCACGACGCGCTGGCCGGCGACCTTCCAGAGGTGTGGGACCGCGCCGGCGTCCATCGCCCCGATCGCGGCCGTGGCCTCGCGGATCCAGATCGCGACGAGATCCTCGTTGCTGACGTTCGCCGGCTGGGTGACGTCGAAACGGACGAAGAACAGCATCTTCAGCCTCCTGCGGGGTCGGGGTCCTGGGGCGTCACGAAGTCGCCATCGATCAGCTCGATCCTGTAGCCATCCGGGTCCGTCACGAAGCAGATCCGATACTCGTCACGGCCGCCCGGGCCGTACGGCGGCTTCTCGGGCTCGATGCCCTGCTCGGCAAGACGGGCGAGCAGGCCGTCGAGATCCTCGACCGTCAGCGCGACGTGCCCGTAGCCGTCGCCGAGGTCGTAGGGCTCCTCGCGGTCCTCGTTGACCGTCAGCTCAAGGGTGTCGCCATCGCCGGGCAGGCCGAGGTAGACGTTGTGGGCGCCGTCGAATTGCAGCCGGCCGCGATGCTCGAAGCCGAGCGCCGCGTAGAACCGCAGCGAGGCATCGACGTCGCGAACCCGGACGTTCGTGTGGACCAAGCGCAAGGCAGCCTCCTTCGCAACGGATCGCACCTGGCGCGAGCCTACCCGCGGGCCCTACCCCCGAGTCCGACTCGCTGCCTACCAGCCGACGGGATGACGCACGACGTAGCCCTTGCTGGGCCGCATCGGCGTCTGCCAGCGGGTGCCGGCGGACGACTGCCCGCTGGTGTCGAACCGCAGCCCCGCGATCACCGCGAAGATGTGTCCGCCGTTGGCGTACAGCGTGATCCACTGGCCGGGACCGGCGTCGCCCCAGTTCTCGAAGTTGCCGGAGGCCATCGGCGTGGCGAGCAGGCCGCCGCCGTGCAGCGCGTAGGAGACCGAGCCGGAGCAGTCATAGCCGGTGTCCTCCCACTTGCCGTGGCCGCCGCCGTAGATGTACGGCAGCTTGGCGATCTTGTTGCCGGCGGCGATGACCTGCTGGATGGCGGGGGGAGCGAGCGCGGGGATGACCGCGAGTCCGTCCGCGCCGACGGTCGCCTTCATGCCGGGGCCGAACGTCGGTGCCGGCGGGACGATTGGGGGCAGCGGCGGCGGCTTGGGCGCGTTCATCGGCAGCGCGCCGCCGGTGAGCGCGGCCTTGGCGACGGCGCCGCCGTTCGTGACGACGTCGCGCAGGACGAGCACGTCGAGGTGGCTGAACTTGCCGTCGACGGTGCGCTTCTGCGAGGCCTCGAACGCCTTGACGGCCTTCGTCGTACCCGGACCGAAGACGCCGTCCTGGGTGATGCGCAGTCCAGCGCGGGTCAGGAAGTTCTGCAGGACCTTGACGTCGTGGCCTTGGTCGCCCTGGCGCAGGGTGCGGTCACCGAGATGCCAGTTCCTCTTCGCCGCGAGTCCCTGGGCGGGAACGAGCAGCAACACGGCCACGCACAACAACGAAAGACGCATCCCCGACTTCACGCTGGCTGAACCCCTCCCCTTCTCCTTCGTATGCCTGCGGGGTTAGCTGACGGGCTCGCGCAGAAAGAGCTAGCGCTATGTCGCGTATCGCGACGATTCGCCCCCGAGGTGCCGAAGCACCCCAAGTGGTTCCCCCGCTCCCCGTCGACGACCGACAGGGATTCGGCTGGTCAAGACGCGGCAAGCCTAGCGCAGGTTCCCGACGTTTGCACCTTTGTTGTCGATTGTTATGCACAGGATGTAACCGCGGGTCAGGCGAGCACAGCGGCGGCGAGCGCCAGCGCGACCTCGGCGCGCTCGCGCAGCGACGCCGCGACGATGTGCTCGTGCGGCGTATGAGCCCCGCCCCCACGCGGGCCGAGCCCGTCGACGGTGACGTCGATGACCGCCGACAGGTAGCTCGCGTCGCTGGCGCCTCCGCGGCCGGCGCCGCGGATCGGACGGCCCAGGCGCTCGCCGGCGGCCTCGAGCATGGGCGCGGTGGCGCGGAGCGCGTCCATCCCCGGCCAGCGGCGCAGGAACGCGGCCTCGAGGCGCACCCCGTCGATGCTGGCCGGCAGGCCGGCGAGCACCGTGTCGAACGTTCCGAGCTCGTCCGCGCGCAGGTCGCACAGCAACTCGCCCGCGGCCGGGACGACGTTGAACGCGTCGCCGCTGCGCACGACGGTCGGTACCGACGTGAGGTGCGCTGGACCGCTCGGGTCGTGCAGCCCGGCCACCGACTGGGCGGCGCTCGCGAGGGCGAGCAGCGCGTTGGCGCCCTTCTCCGGCGCGGCTCCGGAGTGCGCGGAGCGCCCGTGCGCGAGCACCCGCAGCGTGCCCGCCGCCTTGCGCTTGACGACGACGGCCTCCTCGCCGCTCTCGGTGAGCTGGCCGCCCTCGAAGCACAGACAGGCGTCGTAGCCCGCGAAGCGCTCGGTGTGGACGAAGTCGCCGGCCCGCCACTCCTCGTCGCAGACGAGCAGCAGCGCGACCTCGGAGAACGTCTCGGTGCGCTGCGCGAGCGCGCGCAGGACCCCGAGCGCCAGGACGTCGCCGCCCTTCATGTCGACCGATCCCGAGCCGCTGAGGTTGGCGCCGTCGCGCTGCAGGGGCCTGTGGTCCTCGTGCGCGTGGACCGTGTCGACGTGGCCGAGCAGGACGACGCGCCCGCTCCCACTGCCGGCGAGCGTCGCGATCAGGTCATCGGCGTGGCCGGCGGTCGAGCAGGGAGCGCGCTCGACGTCGACGCCCGCGGGCACCAGCTCCAGCGCCAGCGCGATCGCGGCTTCGGCGCCCGCGACGTCGCCCGACGGCGACGAGATCGCGACGAGGCGCTCGAGCTCCTCGGGCGCGCGCGCGGCGATCTCCTGCGCGGCAGCGGCGATCCAGGCGTCCATGCGGTTGGTTCTACCGGATGCGGGCGCGTCCAACCCGCTGCCGTCGTCGGCGAGACACGCGGTTGGGGCGAACGGTGACCGGATGGCGGTCACGATTCGCCACAGCCCGCGGGGGGCGCTAGCCGAGCACGAGCTCCAGGCGCCGCTCGAGCGCGCCCGCGATCGCCTCGCGCACGAAGCCCTGCTCGAAGCGCTCGACGGTCGCCTCGAGGAAGCCCTCGATGACCAGCCGCTTGGCCTTCTCCGGCGGCAGCCCGCGCGAGCGCAGGTAGAAGAGCTGCTCGAGGTCGATCTGCGCGATCGCCGCCGCGTGCGTGCAGCGCACGTCGTTGGCGAGGATCTCCAGGCCCGGGACGGAGTCGGCGTGCGCGGTCTTCGTCAGCAGCAGGTTGCGCGACTCCTGGAAGGCGTCGATCTGCTGCGCCCCCGGCTCGACCTTGATCATCCCCGACCAGACCGTGTTCGAGCGCCCGTCGAGGATCCCGCGGAAGGCGAGGTCCGACGTCGTGTTCGGCGCGTCGTGGACCTGCGTCGTCGCGTAGTCGAGGTGCTGGCGACCGTGCGTCGCGTACGCGCCCGTGACCTTCGCGTCGGCGCCCGGGCCGATCAGCTTCGTGTCCATCGCGACGCGCCCGTTGCCGCCGCCGAAGCCCAGCGCGATCCAGTCCAGCGCACCGTCGCGGTCGACGGTGGCGCGCTGCGTGCCGAAGATCCATGCCTTCTCGCTGAGCCCTTGCGCGCAGACGTAGCGCAGCCGCGCGTTCTGGCCGACCGACAGCTCGACGACCGTGTTCAGCAGGCCGTCGGTGTCGTCGTCGGCGGAGACGTACTGCTCCCAGACCTCGGCCGACGCGCCCTCCTCGAGCACGACGAGCGTGCGCCACTGCAACGCGGTCTGGCCCTGAGCCTGCACGACGGTCACGACGATCGGCGCCTCGACGGCCACGCCGCGCGGGACATAGACGAACGCGCCGCCCTCCCAGCCCGCCTCGTTGCGCGCGACGAACGGGTCCTCGGCGTCGACGACCGTACCGAAGTACCGCTCGACGAGCTCGGGGTGCTGCTGCACCGCGAGGCTCAGCGGGAGCACGACGACGCCCTCGCCCAAGCCGTCGGTCGACGCGGAGCCCTCGAACGCGCCGTCGACCTGCTCCAGGCGCGTCGCGCCCTGGGGCGCGTCGACGACCGACAGCGACGGGACGTCGAGATGCGCGCCGATCCGCGCCGGCTTCTCGAAGGCGTCGAGGTCGAGCTTGCGCAGCGACGTGAACTCCCAGCCCGGGTTGCCGCGAAACGACGGCAGCGGGAGGCTGTCCCTCAGACCGACGGCGCGCTCGCGGCGCGCCGTCAGCCATGCGGGCTCGATCAGGGTCCGGCTAGCCAATTGAGCCCTCCATCTGCAGTTCGATGAGCCGGTTCATCTCGACGGCGTACTCCATCGGCAGCTCCTTGACGATCGGCTCGATGAAGCCGTTGACGATCAGCTTGGACGCCTCCTCCTCGTTCAGGCCGTGCGTCATGAGGTAGAAGAGCTGCTCCTCGCCGACCTTCGAGACGGTCGCCTCGTGGCCGACGTCGACGTCGTCCTCGCCGATGCGGATCGTCGGGTACGTGTCCGAACGCGACTTGTCGTCGAGCAGCAGCGCGTCGCAGACGACCTTGCTCTTCGAGCCGTGCGCGCCCTTGGCGACCTCGAGCAGGCCGCGATACGAGCCGCGCCCGCCGTCCTTGGAGATCGACTTGGCGAAGATGTTCGATGTCGTGTTCGGCGCCGCATGGATGATCTTGCCGCCCGCGTCCTGGTGCTGGCCGGCGCCCGCGAAGGCGATCGACAGGATCTCGCCGTGCGCGCGCTCGCCGGTCAGGTAGACCGACGGGTACTTCATCGTGAGCTTCGAGCCGAGGTTGCAGTCGACCCACTCGACGGTCGCGTCGCGCTCGGCGATCGCGCGCTTGGTGACGAGGTTGAAGACGTTCGTCGACCAGTTCTGCACCGTCGTGTAGCGGATCCGCGCGCCCGGCTTGGCGATCAGCTCGACGACGGCGGAGTGCAGCGAGTCCGAGGAGTACGTCGGCGCCGTGCAGCCCTCGACGTAGTGCACGAACGAGCCCTCGTCGGCGATGATCAGCGTGCGCTCGAACTGGCCCATGTTCTCCGTGTTGATGCGGAAGTAGGCCTGCAGCGGCATCTCGATGTGGACGCCCGGCGGGACGTAGACGAACGAGCCTCCCGACCAGACCGCGCTGTTGAGCGCCGCGAGCTTGTTGTCGTTGGGCGGGATGATCGTGGCGAAGTACTCGCGGACGAGCTCCTCGTGCTCGCGCAGCCCCGAGTCCATGTCCATGAAGATGACGCCCTGCGCCTCGAGCTTCTCGTTGATCTGGTGGTAGACGACCTCGGACTCGTACTGCGCGCCGACGCCGGCGAGGAACTTGCGCTCGGCCTCCGGGATGCCGAGGCGGTCGAAGGTCTTCTTGACGTCGTCGGGGACGTCGTCCCACGAGCGCTCGGCCTTCTCGGAGGCGCGCACGAAGTAGTGGATGTCGTCGAAGTTGACCTCGGCGAGGTGCGGCGAGCCCCACGTCGGCATCGAGCGGGCGTAGAAGTACTCGAGCGCCTTGAGGCGGAACTCGAGCATCCAGGCCGGCTCGGACTTGAACTCCGAGATCTTCGCGACGAGCTCCTTGGAGAGACCCTTCGGCGCCTTGTAGAGGTAGTTCTCGGCGTCATGGAAGCCGTACTTCTCCGTGTAGTCGGAGTTGATGCCCTGAAGGCCCGCTTGCTCGGCGATGGTCTCGGGAGTCGTGGCCATGTGGTTACTGCACCTCCAGCTTGATCATGTCGTCCTCGACCCGGACGTCGAACGTCTCGACGGGGACGTAGGCGGGCAGGGTCTTGGGCGTTCCGGTACGGAGATCGAAGAGCGAACCGTGACGCGGGCACTCGACCGTGCAGGCGTCCTGGTCGACGTCGCCCTCGGCGAGCGTGCCGTCGTCGTGCGAGCAGCGGTCCTCGATCGCGAAGAGGGTCCCGTTGCAGTTGAAGATGCCGATCTCGAGGTCTTCCCACTCGACGACGCGCGCCGCACCTGGCGGCAGCTCGGAGAGGGGGCAGATGTCGATGGTCTCGGTCATGGATGCTGGGTTCCGGACGCAATCCCTTCCGGCGCGCTCGGATTTGCCTCTCTGGAGTGTAGCGCCGCACCCCGGAGCCGTGGTAGAGCGCCGGACCGCCAGACCCGGGCGCGCGGCGAGGCCCGCGACGGGCGGCGGATAGGCTCGCTGGCCGATGCCCGCCGACCGTGCACGACGATGGCGAGCGCGCATCGCGATGGCGAGCGCGCTGTGCCTGATCGCCGGTGGCGTTCCCGCCGGCGCGACGGCGCGCACGGTCACCCCGCTGGATCTCGCGCTGCGCTTCCAGCCGCACCTGCTCTTCGACCGCGGCGAGCCGTGGCGCCCGATCGACGTCGACGCGTTCCTCGCCGAGCCGGGCCATCGGGCGTGCAGCGCCGCGTCCGGCACCCCGGTCTGCGCGCCGCTGACGTCGGTCGCGCAGCTGACGCCGGCGGTGGCGTACCTCGACCTGCGCGGGACGAGCGCCGGCGGCGCCGACGCGACGGCACCCGACCTGCAGACGTGCGCGAGGTCCAAGCCGGCGCTGCTTGACTGCGACGAGGGCGGGCGCACGCGGATCTACGCGCACGTGACGACCGAGCGCACGCGGATCGCGATCGACTACTGGTGGTTTCTGCGCTACAACGCGTTCCTGCTCGACCAGCACGAGGGCGACTGGGAGGGCGTGACGGTGGTCGTGGACGCGACGGGCCGGCGCGTCGAGGAGGTGCACTTCGCGGCGCACGCGAGCATCTGGCGCTACGACGACGGCGTCGCCCGCCTGGACGGCGGGCGCCACGTGCGCGTCTACCTCGCCCGCGGGAGCCATGCCGCCTACCCGCGCGCGTGTGCACGCGCGTGCACGCAGACGCGGACCCTGAGCCCGGAGGGCCGCTACGACGGCGCCAGCCCGTGGGTCGCCAACGACCCGGCGACCTGCGATCGGCGCTGCATCGACCTGCTGCCCGAGGCACAGGGCGCGCCGGCGTCGTGGAACGCGTGGGACGGGCGCTGGGGCGTCGACCTGAGCAGCCTCTTCCGGCCGCCCCTGACGCCGGCGTTCCAGCGCCGCTACGAGCACCCCTTCGTCGCGACGCGCAGCGCGCGCCACCGGTTCTCGGGCCTGTGGTAGCGGCGATCGCCTTCAGCGACCGGCTTCGGCCTCGCTCTTCGGGGTCGCCGGCTCCCAGTCGACGGCCTGGCCGAGCGCCGCGCCCTTGAGCACCTTCAGGGTCAGCAGCGCGCACTTCATCCGCGTCGCGGAGATCTTGATGCCGAGCAGGTCCAGGATGTACTGGCGATCGAGCTTCAGCAGCTCCTCGATCGCCATCCCCTTGACCTCGTCGGACGCCATCGACGCCGACGCCTGCGAGATCGCGCAGCCGTGCCCCGAGAAGCGCACGTCCTCGATCTTGTTGTCGCCGTCGACCTTGATCTCGACCTTCAGCTCGTCGCCGCACAGCGGGTTGGTGTCCTCGAAGGACAGGTCGTGCGGATCGAGGTGGCCCCAGTTGTGGGGGCGCTTGTAGTGCTCGAGGATCTCCTCGCGGTAGATGCTCTCCATGTTGGCGCTCATGCGAAGATCCTCCGAACCTCGTGGATCGCGTCGACGAGTGCGTCGATGTCGGCGCGCGTTGTGTGAACCGCGAACGACGCCCGCGTCGTCGCGGCGACGTCGAAGCGCTTCATCAGCGGCTGTGCGCAGTGATGGCCCGCGCGCACGCAGACCCCGCTGTCGCCGAGGATCTCGGCCACGTCGTGCGGGTGGATGCCCTCGATCGTGAACGCGACGAGCGCGCCGCGGCGGTCGGCGTCCAGGGGTCCCATGATCTTCAGGCCGGGCACCTCCTGCAGGCACTGCAGCGCGTACGCGCAGATCTCCTTCTCGTGCGCGCGGACGTTGTCCATGCCGAGCCCGTCGAGGAAGTCGACGGCGGCGCCGAGGCCGATGCCCTCGGCGACCTGCAGCGTGCCGGCCTCGAACTTCGCCGGCAGCGTGCCGAAGCGGATCTCCTCGATCGTGACGTTCGCGATCATGTGGCCGCCGCCGAGGAACGGCGGCATCGCGTCGAGGATCTCGGGACGCCCGTGCAGCACGCCGATCCCCGTCGGGCCGTAGATCTTGTGGCCGGTCCAGACGTAGAAGTCGGCGTCGAGCTCGCCGACGTCGACCGCGAACTGCGGGATCGCCTGCGAGCCGTCGATGCAGACGACGGCGCCGGCGGCGTGCGAGCGCGCGACGATCTCGGCGACCGGGTTGATCGTCCCGGCGGCGTTGGAGACATGCCCCACGGCGACGAGCTTCACCGTGCCGGTCGCGAGGTGGCGGTCGAGGTCGTCGAGCTTCAGGATCGCCTCGTCGTCGACGCCGACGACCTCGAAGTTCGCGCCGATCTCCTTGCAGAGCATGTGCCACGGCACGAAGTTCGAGTGATGCTCCATCTCGGACACGACCACGGTGTCGCCGGGGCCGACGTTCGCGCGACCCCACGAGTAGGCGACGAGGTTGAGCGCCTCGGTCGCGTTCTTCGTGAAGATCGTCGCGCGGGCGGGCCAGTTCAGCCACGCCGCGATGCGGTCGCGCGCGCCCTCGAAGAGCTCCGTCGCCTCGGCGGCGAGCGGATACACGCTGCGGTGGACGGTCCCACGATGATGCTCGTAGTAGTCGTTCATCGCGTCGAGCACGGGGCGCGGCGTCTGCGATGTCGCGGCCGAGTCGAGGTAGACGGTGCTCTCGCGCTGAAGCGACGGGAACCCGGTGGCCAGCGGAGTGTCGGCGATCGTGCTCATGCTCAGACCGTCGCCGCGTACTCTTCGCGGATCTGCGCGTAGCCCTCGGCCTCGAGGCGATCGACGAGCTCCGGGCCGCCCTCGGTGGCGATCCGTCCGTCGAACATGATCGAGACGCGGGTCGGCTTCACCATGTGCAGGATGTGCTGACGGTGCGTGATGATCAGCACGGCCATGTGGCCGTCGGCGACCGTGTTGACGCCGTGGGCGACGACGTTCAGCGCGTCAATGTCCAGGCCCGAGTCGGTCTCGTCCAGAATCGCCAGCTGCGGCTTCTGGAGCGCCATCTGGAGGATCTCCAGGCGCTTCTTCTCGCCGCCGGAGAAGCCCTCGTTGAGATAGCGCGAGCTGAACTCGCGTGGCACGTTGACGAGCTCCATCGCGGCCTCGACGGTCTTGCGGAACTCCTTCAGCGAGATGTCGGCCTCGCCGCGCGCCTCGCGGTGGGCGTTTATGACCATTCGCAGGTACTTCGTGATCGTGACGCCGGGGATCGAGACGGGATACTGGAACGCCATGAAGAGGCCCATCCGGGCGCGCTCGTCGGTGTCGGCCTCGGTGATGTCCTGGCCGTCGAAGATGATCTGGCCGTCGGTCACGGTGAGGTTCGGGTGGCCCATGACCGCGTTGGCGAGCGTGGACTTGCCGGATCCGTTGGGGCCCATCAGCGCGTGGATCTCGCCGGAGGCGACGGTCAGGTTGACGCCCTTGAGGATCTGCTTGTCCTCGGCCTGGACATGGAGGTTGCGGATCTCGAGCTCGGGCATGGTCTCCTTGGGTCTTAGACGGTGGTCGTTGCCGGCTCGGGCTCGCGCGCGGGCGCGACGTGGCCGGTCTGAAACTCGACGAGCTCGGCGAGCGTCGTGTCGGCGAGCGTCTTGAGGACGTTCGCCTGGACGCGCGTCCAGAGCAGCTTGGTGGCGCAACCGCGGCCGGAGTCGTCGTGGTGCGAGCACAGCACGCGGCCGTCGCCGTCCTCCTCGACGAAGCACTCCATCGGGGCGACGGTCCCCTCGAGCGCGAGGACGACCTCGTTCATCGCGATGTCCTCGGGTGCGCGCGACAGCTGGTAGCCGCCGTGGGCGCCGCGCGTGCTCTCGACGAGGTTCGCTCGGCGCAGTAGCGCGACGATCCGCTCGAGATAGGCGAGCGGCAGGTTCTCGGCGTCGGCGATCGCCTTCAGCGATACCGGCTGGTGGCCTGGCTGGCGCCCGAGCTCGATCAGCAGCCGGACGCCGTACTCGGCTTTGGTCGTGAAGAACATGCTGTCGGTAATCCTACCAGCGCGGTCGGGATGGGCACGAGGGGTGCTCCGCGCCAGGTTGCCCGCCGACCGTCAGAACCCGCGCACGGCGCTGTAGACGCGCCCGTTCGCCTCCCAGGTGAAGATCGCCCAGCGCCCGCCGGTGCGCAGGTCGCGGTTGGTCGAGTTCGTGTGGAACGCGGGCGGGGGCGGGCCCTTCGGCTCGGCCGTCTTCTCGAAGGCGCCGTCGGGCCCCGCGAGCGACGCGCCGATGCCCTTCGCGCCCGACCACACGGTCAGCGCGCGGCCACCGCTGAGCGCCATCACGACCGGCTCCTTCGCGAGGCCCGTCGTCAGCGTCTGGATCGGACCGACCGTGCCGCCGGCGGCGATCGCGACGGCGAACACGGGCGCGCGCGTCTCAAACGGCTGCGAGGACTGCTTCTGCTGGTAGACGAGCACCGCGCGGCCCTGGCTCGTCAGCGCCGCGCTCGGCGCGAACGCGCGAGCGGGGTTGGAGATCGCGGGGCCGAATGGCGTCCCGAGCGCGCCCGCCGGGCCGACCCGCGCGACGACGGGGCTGCCGAACTCGCCCGCGTCGCCGCTGCTGACGACCTGTGTGGCGGCGATCAGCGCGCGCCCGCCGCTGCCGACGGCGACCCGCGGGTCGGCGGCGTCGGCGGCGCCGAGCTGCACCGGCGCGGCGAAGGCGCCGCCGTGCGGGCGCGTCGTGACGAGGATCGGGTAGGCGAGCGAGCCCTTCGTCTGGATCTCCTGGCGGTAGGCGAGCACCGCGCGGCCGTGCGCGTCGACCGCGAGCGCCTGGGTCGGGCGCGCGTCGATGCCGAACTGGCCCGGGCCGAGATCCTGCACCGCACCGGTGAGCTTGCCGGCCGTGGTGAGCGAGAACGCCCGCACCCAGTAGTGGTCGCCCTCGCCCTTGCGGAACTGGCGCTCGGCGACGACCCAGCCGCCGAGCGGGTCGGCGGCGACCTGGACGCCGTCGATCTCCTCGCCGTTGCTCGCGACCGCGCGCCGCACGACGGTCTTCGCGCCGCTGCGCGCGCGCACCGCGACGCGGATCCCGTCGCCGTCCTCCCAGACGACGACGAAGCCGCCACCCGGGCGCGCGGCGACCGACCAGTCCAGCGCGCCCTTCTGGTCGATCGGCTTCGGGGCCGTGAAGGTCCCGTTCGCGCGTCCGGTCGAGAGCATCAGCTTGCCCGACTTGGACTCGTAGGCGACCGCGCTCGTGCCGTCGCTCGCGATCGCGGCGCGCGGCACCGGCTCGTAGTTCCTGCCGACTGGGAAGGCCTGTGGCTTGGTCCAGCTGCTCGCGGCCACGGCGGGCGCGGCGGCGGTCGTGGCGGCGAGCGTCGCGAGCAGGGCGACGACCAGGGGGTGGCGGGCGAGGGTGCGCATGGTGTGCTGAACGTTACGTGCGAATCAAAGGTTGCGGGCATCCGGGTAGCGTCTGGCGGGCATGCCGGAGTTCGCGCCAGGTGACGTCTTCGTCAACCACCGCATCGAGGGGCTCGCCGGTCGCGGCGGGATGGGCGTCGTCTATCGCGCGACGGACCTCGACCTCGACCGCGTCGTCGCGCTGAAGGTGATCGCACCGGCGCTCGCCGACGACCCCGACTTCCGCGCGCGCTTCGTCGCCGAGTCCAAGGCCGCGGCGTCGATCGAGCACCCGCACGTGATCCCGCTGTACTACGCGGGCGAGCGCGGGGGCGTGCTGTTCATCGTCATGCGCTACGTCGACGGTCCCGACCTGCGCGCGCTCGTGCGCGCCCAGGGCTCGCTGGATCCAGAGCGCGCGGCGCTGATCGTGTCGCAGATCGGCGGGGCGCTGGACGCCGCTCACGCGCACGGGCTGGTGCACCGCGACGTCAAGCCGGCGAACGTCCTGCTCGGGGAGGGCGAGCACGCCTACCTGACGGACTTCGGGCTGACCAAGCGCGAGGCCTCGACCGGCGGCGTGAGCCGCGCCGGCGGCTGGGTCGGGACGCTCGGCTTCGTCGCGCCCGAGCAGATCCGCGGCGAGCGCGTCGACGCGCGGACCGACGTCTATGCGCTCGGCTGCGTGCTCGTGCACGCGCTCAGCGGCGGGGCGCCCTACCTGCGCGACTCCGACGAGGCGACGCTGTGGGCGCATCTCAACGCGCCACCGCCGACCGATCGCGTGCCGCCGGAGTTCGCGGCCGTCGTGGAGCGGGCGCTGTCGAAGGACCCGGCCGACCGCTACCCGTCGGCCGGCGACCTCGGTCGCGCGGCGCTCGCGGCGGCCGGGCGCAGCGGCGCGACGGGGCCCGAGCGCAACGTCGCGCGTGGGGAGGCGGCGCCGGAGGGCACGCCGCAGACGCTGCCGACGGCGCGCGCGAGCCTGCCATCCCACGAGGGCGAGACGCGCGCGTCGCCCGATCCAGGCGTCGGGCCCGGCCTCGGCGAGACCGCCGTCACCGGGAGGCTCGCCGGCAGCGGCGGCCTCGGGGGGATCGCCCGCCGTCCGCTCCTGCTGCTGGGAGCGCTCGTCGTCGTCGCGGGCGTCCTGGCCGCGCTGCTGCTGTCAGGCGGCGGCGGCAAGCCCGCGAGCGCCGATCGCACGACGACCGCGCCGGCGCCGGCGTCCGGCGCGTCGAAGGTCGATCCGCAGATCGCGATCGCGACG
>DASXCR010000069.1:0-9421 GCA_036491075.1 Solirubrobacteraceae bacterium | reverse complement strand
CGCGCAGATCGCCCGCCGGCAGGGGACAACCTACATCCTGCTCGGGCGCGCACGACCGGCGCGCGGGCTGGCGCGCCTGCGGACGCCGCTGGCGCAGCGGCTCATGGAGGCGCTGCCGGGAGTCGACGTGCGGATCGTCGCCGACCGTTCGCGATCGACGGAGGAGTCGCGATGAGCGCGAGCGCGGCAATCGATGCGGGCCATGGGAGCGGGTCGTGGCGCCGATACCCCGCCATACGGGGAACATCCGCCACAACCTCATCGATCGGGTCCGGCCGGCGCCGGGGGCTCGCGTGATCGCGGCGCTGGCCATCGCGGTCGGCGCGGCCGCCTGCCTCGGGAGCGGCGCGGCCGGCTGGCGGCTGCGTGCGCTGCGCTCGTCGCCGGCGGCGAAGCACGCCGCCACCGGCACGCGGCGGATCCTGCTGCCATTCGCCGGCACGTCGATCTCGCGCCGCTCGCTGGAGGCGGCGGTGCGGCTGGCCCGCGCGGAGGGCGCGACGATCATGCCGACCTATCTCGCGCGGGTGCCGCGCCACCTGCCGCTCGACGCGCCGCTGGCGCTGCAGTGCCTCAGCGTGATGCCGCTGCTCGAGGCGATCGAGCAGCGCGTGCTCGCGCAGGGCGTCGCCGTCGACGCGCGCGTCAGCCGCGGGCGCACGTACCGCGACGCGCTGCGCCACCAGCTCGCCCTGGAGAGCGTCGACCGGATCGTCATCTCCGCGACGACCGACGAGCGCAGCGGGCTCAACGGCGCCGATCTGCAATGGCTGCTGTCCCAGGTCCCGGCCGAGGTGCTGATCCTGCGGGCCGGCTTCGAGGACCACCGCGTCGTGACCTCGAAGGAGCTCGAGGGCCACTGCTGAGCGAGGCGCAGTCAGCCTGGATCGGCGACGCTCACCGTGAACGCGGCCGCGAACGTGTCACCCGGCGCGACGTGGCGCAGGCCGCGACCGGTGACGAGGGCGTTCGTCGGCGCGGTCAAGCTCAGCGGGCGCGCCACCCGGGACGGCGACGTCGCCGGTCAGCGCGCGGCGTACTGCTGCGCCACCGTGGCGGCGCTGAGCCCGACGTTGTAGACCGCGACCTCGTCGATCGCGCCCTTGGTGGGGTAGGCGGCGCTCGAGCGCCCGATGTTGCCGGAGATCGTGGCCGTCGTCGTGGCGGGCAGCGTGGAGAGCGACGCGACCTTGACGGCGTTGCGGTACAGCGTCAGCACGCTGCCGGAGCGCACGAACGCCCAGTGCACCCAGGCGCCGATGTTCGACACCGTGGTGCCCTGCAGGATGTAGTCCTTCGGGCCGACGTGGACCTCGGCGTAGTAGCCGGTCGGGCGCGGCATGAGGCGCAGCGTCGAGGCGCTGCCGAACAGCGCGTTGTTGCCCGCTGCGCCGCTGGCCAGGCGCTGGAATCCCTCGACGGTGAAGCTCGTCACGGTCGGCAGCGCGGGCAGCGTGACCTCGTCGTTGGCGCCGTCGAACGTCGGCGCCTTGTCGCCGTCGCTCGTCGCGCCGGCGCTGCCGAGCACCGGTCCGTTCGTGTACTTGCCCGTGCGCCCGCCCTTGGCATCGGCGGCGGACGTGCCGGACGTCTCGTCGAGGCGCCAGTACGAGAGCAGCCCGCTCGTCGCGAGGACGGTGCTCGCGTATGTCCCGCCCGGTGGTGGGGGCGGAGGCGGCGGAGGCGGCGGAGGCGGCGGAGGCGGAGGAGGCGGAGGAGGCGTCGCCGTTCCGCCCACGACGATGTTGAGCGCTTTCGTGTCGAACAGGCCGTCGTCGTCGATCGCCTTCAGCGTCACCGCGTACGTGCCCGCCTTCGCGAACGCGTGGGTGACCTGCGAGCCCGAGGCGGAGGCGCCGTCGCCGAAGGTCCACTCCCACGCGACGACGGTGCCGACCGGTGCCCCGGGACGATCGTCGCTCGACACGCGCCCGTCGAAGTGCACGACGACGCCGGGCGCGACCTTGCCCGTCGGGCTCGTGCAGTGCACGGGGCACGGGTCGCAGACGAGGCCGGGCGCCGAGCACGTCCAGCGCGCGATCGGCTCGCTGGAGACGGTCGCGGCCGTCAGCGCACTGGCACCCGTGGGCACGGCCGCGATCCCCGCGAACGCGATCGCGCACAGCGCGACGGTGGCCCTGATCCCCCTCACAGATCGAGACTATGCCAGCCGGCGGACGTTCGCGCCAGCCAGGTCGCGGGCCGGCGCGATGGCCTGCGGCGACGCCGCCGCGGCCGGCCGCCCGGGTCGCACGCGCCGGCTCGTGACGCGCCCTCGCCGCGACGCGACATCGGACTAGCCTGTCGACGGTGGCGTGGTCGTTCACCGCAGCGCACCGCGGCGGCTCGGGAGCGCCGCTCGTGCTGCTGCACGGCTTCGCCGACACCTGGCGCGTCTGGGAGCTCGTGCTTCCGGCGCTCGAGCGCCGCCACGACGTGCTCGCCCGGACGCTGCCCGGCCACGCCGGCGGGCCGCCGCTGCGGGGCGAGCTGACCGCCGCGACCGCGCCCGACGCGATCGAGCGCGCGATGGACGACGCGGGCATCGACACCGCGCACATCGCCGGCAACTCGCTCGGTGCCTACGTCGCGCTGCAGCTCGCCGCGCGCGGGCGTGCGCGATCGGTGGTCGCGTTCGCGCCGTCCGGCGGCTGGGCGCCCGACGACGACTCCTACGGGGACCTGCTGCGCGGCCAGGCGGCGATGGTGGCGCAGGCGCGCACGACCGCACCGCACGCGCAGGCGATCGTCGCGACCGCCGAGGGCCGGCGCCGCGCGACGCGGCTGATCGCCTGCAACCACGCGCACATCCCCGCCGAGCTGCTCGCCCACCAGACGCTCGGCGTCGCGCGCTGCGACGGCGCGCCGGAGCTGCTGGCGTTCGCCCTGCGCGGCGGCTACGCCGCGGGGCTCGATGCCGAGCAGATCGCATGCCCGGTGCGGATCGTCTGGGGCACCGAGGACCGGCTGCTGCCGTGGCCGTCCGCCGCGGCGCGCTATCGCGACGAATGGCTCCCGCACGCCGACTGGGTGCAGCTCGACGGCGTCGGCCACTGCCCCCCGCTCGACGTCCCGCTGGAGACCGCACAGCTGATCCTCGGCTTCACCGACCGTTGACGGGCGCCGACCTCGCGGCCGTCGCGCTCAGCCCGGTGCGAACGCCATGATCTCGACCCGGTGCCCGGCGGGGCAGCGGACGAATGCGCGCGGCGAGCCCCAGTGCTCGGCGCGCGGCGACGCTTCGAAGCCCGCGGCGCGTAGCGCGGCGAGCGTCGCGTCGTAGTCGCCGGCGACGACCGCGACGTGGCCCGCGGCGGGGATCACCGGCCGCTCGGCGAACAGCAGGTGCACCTGCGTCTCGCCCGCCTGCACCCACGACGAGCGCTGCGCGAGGGCAGGTGGCACCGGCGCCGGGGAGAAGCCGAGAAGTGCCCAGAAGCGCACGCACGCGCCGACGTCCTGCTCGCGAACCTCGAGGGCGACATGCTGGATCACGGGCCGCATTGTGCCCGCCCGCCCGTCCGGCGCGCCGCGCGGCGACCCGCCTCTGGGTCGTGTTCCTGCCGCTGCGGATGGTGATGAAGCGCAAGGACCCGGAGGCCTACGCGGCCAGCCAGCGCAAGTGATCCGGCTCGGGCGCAGCCGTGCGAGGGCGGAGGTCGAGATCACCCCGCGCGGAGAGGTGCCCGAGGCCGACGTCGGCGTGCTGCTGCAGCGCGTGCGGGCGTCGCACCCGCTCGAGCGCACGCCCGGCCAGCCGCAGATCCTCGACGGCCGGACCGTGCAGCTCGACAAGGGGCTGACCCTCCCGCCGGACGTGGCGACGACCGTCGAGTTCTCGATCGAGATCCCCGCCGATGCCGACCCGACGAGCGAGGCCGTGCACTCGTCGCTGACCTGGTTCGTGCAGGCGCGAATCCTCTACAAGGCTTCAACAGCCACGTGCCCGAGCGCGTGCGGCGCGAGTTCGTGCTCTGCAGTCCGCGGTGATCCACGCCGCGCGGCACGGTGAGGCTCGCCACCGCGAGTCGTAGGGTGCCGGGAGGTGCCCACGACGTCCTACGACGCTGTCGTGATCGGCTCGGGTCCGAACGGGCTGGCGGCCGCGATCACACTCGCGCGTGCCGGGCGCTCGGTGCTGGTCGTCGAGGCGGCGCCCGCACTCGGCGGCGCGCTCGCAACGCAGGAGCTGACGCTCCCGGGCTTTGACCACGACGTCTTCTCCGCGGTGCATCCCGCGGCGGTCGCGTCGCCGGTCTTCGCAGCGCTCGAGCTCGAGCGCCACGGCCTGCGCTGGATCCATCCCGAGATCGCGATGGCGCACCCGCTGCCCGGTCCCGGCGCGCGGGCGGCGGTGCTGTCGCGCGACCTCGCGACCACGCGCGTGAGCCTCGACGCGCTGCATCCCGGCGACGGCGCGCGCTGGCAGGCGCTCGTGGCGCCGTACCTGTGCCACTGGGACGCGGTCCGCGCGACGATGCTCGCCGGCTTCCCGCCCGTGGCCGGGCCGGCGAGGCTCAGCGCGGGGCTCGGGGTCGGCGGGATGCTCGACTTCGCGCGGCTCGTGCTGATGGCGGCGGACGCGCTCGCGGGCGAGGTCTTCCGCGGCGAGGGCGCGGCGTGGCTGTACGGTTCGTCGCTGCACGGCGACGCCCCGCTCGGGTCGGCCGGCAGCGCGATCTCCGGCGTCTACCTCAACCTGCTCGGCCACGCGGTCGGCTGGCCCAGCGCCCAGGGCGGCGCGGCGCGGGTGGCCGAGGCGCTCGTCGGCTGCCTGCGCGCGGCCGGCGGGAAGACCCGCGTGTCCGCCCGCGCCGAGCGCGTGCACGCGCGGCGCGGTCGCGTCACCGGCGTGACGCTCGCCGGCGACGGCGGCACGATCGCGGCGCGGATCGTGATCGCGACGACGACGCCGCAGGCACTCGTGACGATGGCGGGCGCGGCGCTCGGCGACGGCTACGTCCGGCGCGCCACCCGCTTTCGCCACGGCCCGCAGACGGTGAAGCTCGACTGGGCGCTCGACGCGCCGATCCCGTGGTCCAGCGAGGAGGCACGCCGCGCCGGGACCGTCCACGTCGGCGGCACGGTCGCCGAGCTGCGCCGTTCGCAGCACGAGCTCGCCGGCGGACGGCTGCCCGATCAGCCGTTCCTGCTCTGCGGCCAGCAGACGATCGCCGATCCCACGCGTGCGCCGCAGGGCAAGCACACGGCCTGGGCCTACACGCACACGCCGCCCGGCGTCGAGTGGGCGCGCGAGCGAGCGTCGTTCGCGGACACGATCGAACGCCAGATCGAGCGCTTCGCCCCCGGCTTTCGCGATCGCATCCTGGCGCGCCACATCATGGCCCCCGACGACCTGCGCGCACGCGACGACAACCTCGTCGGCGGGGACGTCGGCGGTGGCTCCTACGCGCTCGACCAGCTCCTCTTCCGCCCGATGGCGTCGCTGCACCCGTACGCGACCCCGGTGCGCGGCCTGTACTTCGGCAGCGCGTCCGCGTTCCCGGGCGGCGCCGTGCACGGCGTGCCAGGGCACGCGGCCGCGAGGGCCGCGGTGCGCGGGGCACGGCTGGCCGGGCTGCCGCGGCCACGGCGCCAGGGTCGCTGACCTGGATCTGGGCCTGCGGCCGAGGGCCCGGGACCGGGGGCCGAGGGCCCGGGGGCCGGGCCCGGGGCCCGGGGCCGGGGGCCGGGGGCCGGGGGCGGGGGCCGAGGGCCCAGGCCCAGGGCCGGGGCCGCCCAGCCACCTGTTTCTTTTCGGTGACTAGCGGGTGCTACTCACCTGGGAGTAGCACCCGCTACTCGTCCGCGAAGAGACACCGATGCGCGCCGACAGGCCGCACGCGGCAACGGCGCGCCACGGGCGCGCTCACCTGATACCCGGCGCGGTCAGCCCGGTCTCGTACGCGTAGACACCGCCTGCACGCGGTCGCGCAGCCCGAGCTTGCCGAGCACGTTGGAGACGTGCATCTTCACGTCGCGTCCGAGACCACGGTCGCCGCCGGGAGCGCGCATCGGGCGTGCGGACGAGCTGCACCGGGCCGTCCGGACGACCCGCGCCCGCGGTCTCATCCGAGCGGATGAGAGCGCGGGACCCCGCTACAGTCGCCGCCCTATGACCCGGGTGCCGATCGCGCGACCGTGACGCACCTGCTGATCGCGGCGCTGTCGATCTCCGCGCTGAGCGGCACCGTCGCCTACCTCGCGCTCGCCGGGCTCGTCGCGGGCGAGTCGTCGGGCCTGCCGATCCCCGGCGAGACGGCGCTGATCGCAGCGGCGGTGCTCGCCAGCCGTGGGAACCTCTCGATCGTGCTCGTGATCGTCGTCGCCGCGGCTGCGGCGATCGCCGGCGACAACCTCGGCTACGGGCTCGGGCGCGTCGGCGGCCGGCGGCTGTTGCAGCGCCCCGGCCCGCTGCTGGAGCATCGGACGCGGCTGCTTCGGAGCGGGGAGGCGTTCTTCGACCGCCACGGGGCGAAGTCCGTGTTCCTCGCGCGGTTCATCACGGGCGTGCGCGTCACGGGCGCGTGGATGGCGGGCGTCAACCGCATGCGCTGGCAGACGTTCGTCGCCTTCAACGCGCTCGGCGCGATCTGCTGGGCGACGCTGTTCGGGCTGCTCGGCTACTACCTCGGCGACGCCGCCGAGCGCATCCTGCGCTCGGCCGGGCTCGTCGCGCTGGCGCTCGTCGGGGCAGCGCTCGTCGTCGCGCTCGGATGGTGGCTGCGACGGCGCGGCGGCTCGGACTGACGGTCGCGTCGCACGCACGACTTCCTGCAATCCGGGCGCGAGGCCGCGACTATCTTCGCGCAACGTGGTTGGAACCTCGATGCCCTCGTCCCGATCCACCCCGCTGTCGCACCGCACGATCTTCGCGCTGCGCATGGGGCTCGCCGCCCTGTGCGCCTGCGCCTGCGCCCTGGCGCTCGGCTACGGCGCCGCCCCGGCGCTCGCGATCGACTGCCCGGGCGCCCAGCCGGCCTGTCCGTACGTCGCGAGCGGCCAGATCGGCCAGCGCGCCGAGAGCGTCCTGCGCTTCCCGCAGACCGTGGCCATCGGGCCCGACGGATCGGTCTACGTCGGCGACCAGTCCTCGAGCGTCGTGCAGGTCTTCGATCCCACCGGCCGCTTCGTGCGCGAGGTCGGGGTCGCCGGGACGCGACCGGGCCAGCTCGGGGCCGTCGGCGCGATCGCGGTCGCGCCCGACAACACGCTGTTCGTGGCCGAGGGCACGAACCGCATCGACCGCTTCGACGCGAGTGGCAACCTCATGCAGTCCTTCGGCAAGACGGGCGACGGCGTCGGCGAGTTTCGCTTCGGCGCGGGCGGCGGCCACGACGCGCCCGCCGGCGGCGGCCTCGCGGTCTCCGGCGGCCAGCTGTTCGTCTCCGACAGCTTCAACGACCGCATCCAGCGCTTCAACCTCGACGGGACGGGCGGCGCGGAGATCGTCTCCCCCGGCGTGCTCGACCACCCGCGCGGCCTGACCGTCAGCGGCACGCGGCTGCTCGTCGCCGACGACAAGCACCACCGGATCGCCGTCTTCGACACCGGCGGCCGGTTCCTGCGCACGTTCGCGCAGGGTCCGGGCTCGAGCCCCGGCCAGCTCGACTCGCCGTTCGGCGTCGCCGTCGACAGCGCGGGTCGCGTCTTCGTCGCCGACGACCTCAACCAGCGCATCGTGCGCTTCGGCCCGAAGTCGAAGTACCCGTACAAGGCGCGCTGGGGCTCCTACGGCACGGGCCCGGGCGCGCTCGCCTACCCGCGCGGGATCGCGGTCGACGCGAGCGGCCTGATCTACGTGACGAACACCGGCGACGACCGCATCGACGTCTTCGATCGCGGCGGCGCGCTGCAGCGCTCGTTCGGCGCCTCGGGTCGCGCGACCGGCCAGTTCAACACGCCGCTCGGCGTCGGCGCCGACGCCGCCGGCTACCGCGCCGTCGCCGACTCGGTCAACGGCCGCATCCAGCTGCTGAACCCCGACGGCACGATCGCCGCCGTCTGGGGATCGCCGGCGCCGGGGCCGACGATCCTGCCCGATCCGGTCGACGTCGCGTTCGACGTGGCCGGCACGGCGTACGTCCTCGACCAGCGCCGCGGGCGCATCGTGGTCTTCGATCGCACGACCGGCCTCCCCAAGCGCACGATCGCCTCGCAGGGCTCGGGCCCCGGCCAGCTGCTCGACCCGACCGCGCTGAGCATCTCCCCCGGCGGCACGATCTCGGTCGCCGACACCGGCAACCAACGGATCGCGCACTTCGACACCGGCGGAGACTACCTCGGCTCGTGGACCGGCATCGGCCCCGTGGTCGGGGTCGCGGTGACGGCCGACGGCCAGCGCACGTACGTCAACGACAAGCGCTACATCCGCGTGCTCGACGCGAGCGGCACCGAGGTCGCGCGCTTCGGCGGCCTCGGCACGAAGCTGGGCAAGCTCGCCGCGCCGGCGCAGATCTCACTCGACCCCGGCGGCAACCTGTGGGTCGCCGACAAGGGCAACAACCGCGTGCAGGAGTTCGGGCCCAACGGCGAGCGGCTGCTGGCGTTCGGCACGCGCGGTGCCGGCATCGGCCAGTTCATCAACCCGACGGGGGTCGACGTCGACTGCCACGGCACGCTGACCGTGACCGACTCGCAGAACAACCGCGTCCAGCAGTTCGCGCTCGCCGCCCCGCCGGCGGCGACGTGCGGGACGCTCGGACCGCTCGGCAACCCGCCGCCGCCGAAGCTGCCGACCCTGCCGACGCCGCTCGGGCCGCAGCTCAGCGTGCGCGTGCTGCGCACCGGCAAGCTCTTCACGACCCGCGTGCTGCCGATCCGCGTCGGCTGCGACACGGTCTGCAACGTCGTCGCGACGGGCATCGTGACGGAGCGTCACAAGCCGGCCAAGCGCAAGCGCGCCGTGTCGGTGAGCCTGCGTCGCGCGAAGGCGAAGGTCGCTGCGGGCGACTCGAAGATCGTGCGGCTGACGCTGTCGAAGACCGAGGTCAAGCGGCTGCGCAAGGCGATGCGCAACCGCCGCGGCCTGACGCTCACGGTGCAGCTCGTCGCGACCGCAGCCGTCGGCGAGCCGACCGCCGTCAGCAAGCGCCTCATCGCCACCGGCTGAGCTCGTCAGTCGCGCCGCCGCGCGGCGATCGCGATGTAGTGGATCGGCTCGCCCGCCATCGACAGGCGGTGGCGAAAGCGCTCCCAGACGACGATCTCGGTGTCGCCGCCGGCGGCGCCGAGCATCGCGAGCTCGTCGCCGATGTCACTCGTGCCCGGCAGCGCGAGATCCTCGTGGACGGTCAGCGCGAACATCGCGCCCGGCGGCAGCAGCTCCCACAGCTCGGTGAACGACTGCGCCTCGATGTGCTCGAAGCCGAGCGCGCCCGCGCAGACGATGCAGTTCAGGCCGAGCTCGCGCACGAGCGTG
>DASXCR010000068.1:0-3886 GCA_036491075.1 Solirubrobacteraceae bacterium | reverse complement strand
TGCATCGCGAGCTCGGGGTCGTTCGTGCGCTCGCACAGCTCGAGCACCTCGACGGAGATCGGCAGCCCGCGCTCGGCAGTGTCGGGCCCCCAGATCGCGGGGAAGCCCTGCGCGAGCACGAAGGCCAGCGTGCGGTCGGCGAGCATGCGCTGCGCGCGCGAGCCGCGCGCAGCCTCGCCGGTGAAGATCGCGCGCGCCAGCACGAAGGCCTCCTCCACGAGCTGGCCGCGACGCTCGATCTCCGGCGACCAGAAGAGGGCGACCGCGAGCTGCACCCGCAGCCGGCAGCGCAGCGCGTCGCCGGCCGCGCGAAGCTCGGGCTCCGTGACGATCGCGGCGTCGAGGCGGGCGATCGCGTCCTCGAGCACCACCACGAGCTCCGGCTCGACGACGCCCGGCGAGAAGCCCGGCAGCGTGCCGGCGAGCACGCTGTGGGCCAGCGGCTGCGGATCCTCGAACGCGGCGGCGAGCTCCATCGCCTGCCCGAGGGCGAGCCGCGAGCCGTCGACGTCGCCCGCGCGCATCAGCGCCTCGCCGAGGCCGTGATGCAGCTCCCACGAGCGCCGGTCGTCGGCCGGCAGCGCGGCCGCGACCTCGATCGCGCGGCTGTACAGGCGGGCGGCCTCCTCGTAGGCGAACTGGCCGATCGCGCGGCGCGCGGCGCGGCCGGCGTACGCGACCGCCCGCTGCGCCCCGCCCTCGCTCGCGCCCTGCAGGAAGTGGTGGGCGATCTCCGACAGATGCGGCTCGACGTCGCCGTCGTGATCCTCGAGCGCCTCGGCGGCGAGCACGTGCAGGCGCGCGCGCTCGGTCGCGCCGACGGTCGTCAGCAGCGTGTCGCGCACGAGCGCGTGGGCGAAGCCATAGCGCCCGCGATCGTCGGCCGCGACGACGAGCCCGGCCCGCGACGCGACATCGAGATGCCCGAGCACGGCGACGGGGGTGGCGCCCGTGACCCGGGCGAGCGTCGCGATCCGAAAGACGCCGCCGATCACCGCCGCGGCGCGCAGCACGTCCATCGACGTCCCGTGCAGCGGCGCGAGCCGCCGGCGCAGCGTGTCGCGCACGCCGTCGGGCAGCGGCAGCGGCTCGTCGGCCGCGCGCTCGTCGTGCAGGCGGCCCTGCGACGCCAGCAGCTGCACGAGCTCGTCGACGAAGAACGGGTTGCCGGCGCTCGCGTCGTGGACCGCGGCGACGAGGCGCGGCGGGATCGCCGGGACGTCGCCGCTCGCCCCGCCACGACCGTCGCGGTCGCCGAGTCCGTGCGCCCGGGCCGCCGCGAGGCGGCCGACGTCGTCGCGGCCGAGGCCCTCGAGCGGCAGCCGCCGCGCGGCGCGAGCGAGCCCGCCGAGGGCCGGCGCCAGGTCCTCGCGCGCATGCGCCTCGCTGTGGCGGTAGGCGGCGATCGCGAGGATCGGCAGGTCCGGCAGCATGCGTGCCACGAACTCCAGCGCGTGCACCGACGACGCGTCGGCCCAATGCAGGTCGTCGAGCACGATCACGAGCGGGCGGCGCGCGGCGACCCCGGCGAGCAGGTTGCCGAGCGCGTCGAAGAGGCGAAAGCGCGCCTGGTCGGCGCTGAGGTCGGAGGGCATCGCCGGCTGGCCGAGCGTGCTCACGAGCTCCGGGAGCAGGCCGGCGATCCACGGCGCACCGTCCCCGAGGCTCGCGCGCACGGCGTTGGGGTCCAGCTCGCGGGTGAGCGCACGCGCGATCTGCACCCACGGCCAGTACGCGGGCGCGCCGCCGCCGTCCCAGCAGGTCCCCCACGCCCAGGTCGCGTCGCGCGCGGCGGCCCGCTCGACGAACGCGCGGGCGAGCGCCGTCTTGCCGATCCCGGGGTCGCCGGTGATGACGACGACCCCGCCGCGACCCGCGACGGCGCCCCTCAGCGCAGCGTCGAGCTGCTCGAGCTCGCGCCCGCGACCGACGAGCAGCCGTGCATCGCCGCCGCCGTCAAGCATGCCCGGCGAACGCGCTCACCAGCCGAGGGCCCCGAGGTGCTCCCAGACGGATTCGGTCATGCCTGCAACGTAGTGGGTCGCCTCGCGAACGGCCGGCCCACGTAATGCCGTGCGGGCCGGCCGGGCATGCCCGATTGCCACTAAAGTACGGGCGTGGGCTTGCTCTCGACGACCGCCCCGCTGCGCCACGAGCTCGAGGCGGCACTGCCCGAGCGGCCGTTCGCGCTGCGCTTCTGGGACGGCACCTCCCTCCCATCCACCAACGGCGCCGGCGGACCGGCCTTCAGCGTGCGCTCGCCGCGCGCCGTCGCGTACGCGCTCGCCGCCCCGGGCCAGCTCGGGCTCAGCCGCGCCTACGTCTCGGGCGAGCTCGAGGTCGACGACCTCGACGCGGTCCTGGGGCTGCTCGGCAGCTGGCAGCCGCCGGCGATCGACGGCGCGACGAAGCGACGGCTGCTGCTGGCGGCCGTGCGCGCGGCCGGCCTGATGGCACCGCCACGGCGGCCGGAGATCGAGCTGCGACCGCGCGGCAGGCGCCACAGCATCGAGCGCGACGCGCGCGCGGTGCGCCATCACTACGACGTCTCCAACGACTTCTTCGCGCTGTTCCTCGACGACTCCATGACCTACAGCTGCGCGATCTTCGACGACTTCGACGAGCCGCTCGAGGTCGCGCAGGAGCGCAAGCTCGAGACCGTCTGCCGCAAGCTCGCGCTCCAGGCCGGCGAGCGCCTGCTCGACGTCGGCTGCGGCTGGGGCAGCTTCGTCGTACATGCCGCCGTCCACCACGGCGTGCACGTCGTCGGCATCACGCTGTCCGAGCCGCAGGCCCGCCGCGCCCGCGAGCGCGCCGCCGCGGCCGGGGTCGCCGACCGCGTCGAGATCCGCGTCATGGACTACCGCGAGCTGGCCGGCGAGCGCTTCGACGCGATCGCGAGCATCGGCATGGTCGAACACGTCGGCAACGCACAGATCGACGTCTACGCGCAGCATCTCGCCGACCTGCTGGCGCCCGGCGGTCGGCTCCTGAACCACGGCATCGCGCGGCTGCGCCACGGCGAGGCCGAGGCGGGCGGCTTCTCGGAGCGCTACGTCTTCCCCGACGCCGCGCCGCTGCACCTCTCGCGCGTGCTGCGCGCGCTCGAGCTCGCGGGCTTCGTCACCGAGCACGTCGAGGGCTACGCCGAGCACTACGCACGCACGCTGACGCACTGGATCGAGCGCCTCGACGCGCACGCGGCAGAGGGCGAGCGCCTCGCGGGCGCCGAGCGGATGCGCGTCTGGCGGCTGTACCTGCGCGGCGCGCGCAACGGCTTTCGAAGCGGCTTCTCGTCGATCTACCAGGTGCGCGCCCAGCGCGCCTGACCCACCGCCCTATCCTCAGCGAGTCCACAGGGGAACCGGGCTCGCACGACGATGTGCCCGGCGCGGCCAGGTCGCGCCCCGCCTCGGGCTGCGAGACTGGCGGCGCACGACCGCAAGAAACCGGAGAACCGATGTCCACGAACAGCTTCGACGCCCGCAGCACGCTGACCGTCGCCGACCGCAGCGTCGAGATCTACCGGCTCGACGCGCTGCAGGCGAGATTCGACGTCGCGCGGCTGCCGTTCTCGCTGAAGATCCTGCTCGAGAACCTGCTGCGCACCGAGGGCAACGGCGCCGTCACGGCCGCCGACATCGAAGCGCTGGCGACGTGGGACGCGGCTGCCGCGCCGTCGAAGGAGATCGCGTTCACCCCGGCGCGCGTCGTGATGCAGGACTTCACCGGCGTTCCGGCGGTGGTCGACCTCGCGGCGATGCGCGACGCGATGGCGGCGATGGGCGGCGACCCGGCGATGATCAACCCGCTCGTCCCCGCGGAGCTCGTCATCGACCACTCGGTGCAGGTCGACGCGTCCGGCACGCGCGCGGCATTCGCGTCC
>DASXCR010000067.1:0-11941 GCA_036491075.1 Solirubrobacteraceae bacterium | reverse complement strand
CACGTAGCGACCGCCGGCGCACGGTCGTGTCGCGGTCGTCAGTCGGCGGTGGTGCGGGCGGGTGGGGCGGGCTTGCTCGGCGCTTCGACGAGCCGCGCGAGCCGTGGCGCGAGCGCCGCCGCCTCCGCCTCGAGCGCCGCGACCGCGGCCTCGTCGCCGGCTTCGCGCCGCAGCGCCGCGACTCGGCCGAGGCTGACGGTGAGGTCGCGGAGGGCTTGTGGGGTGTCGCCGTAGGTGTCCAGCAGGCGTCGCGCGATGGTGAGCGATTCGTCGTAGGCGGCGGTCGCGGCGGCGAGGTCGCCGGCCTGCAGCCGCGTGTCGCCGAGCTTGTCGAGGCTGACGGTGAGGTCGCGGAGGGCTTGTGGGGTGTCGCCGTAGGTGTCCAGCAGGCGCCGGCGGATGGTGAGCGATTCGTCGTAGGCGGCGGTCGCGGCGGCGAGGTCGCCGCGCGCGAGCGCGAGGTCTGCGGACCGGTCGAGCAGCGCCGCGAGTGCAGCTGCGTCATCCATGGCCCGTCGCAGCTCGATCGCCTCGGCGATGTGATCGGTCGCGGCGCCGACGTCGTCGCTGCGCGATTCCGCGTCGGCGAGAACCGCGAGGATCGTTGCGACGAGCTCGGGGTCATGCGCCGCCCGCGCGAGCGACAGCGCCTCCTGTGCGGGCTCGATCGCCTGCGGCGGATCGCCGCCGGCCAGAAGGCGATCGGCTCGGCGCAGCAGGTCGCGAGCCTTCGGTGAGGATCCCGTCGCGCCCTGTCGGGGGCGCTCCGCCGCCATGTGCTGGGCGCGATCCCGGGTGATGGGCTCCGGCGCGCGCTCCGCCGGTCGATCGGGGGGGGCGGGCAGGCCGCTGGCCCCAGGAAGGTCGATGACCAGCGAGCGGATCGACCAGAGGTCCGGCGCGGCCTCCCGGACACGTGGCCGAACGCTGTGTGGCGCGGCGACCACGAGCCCGGCGACGAGCTGCCTGCGCAACGGCTCGCGTGCCTGATTGAGCGCCAGCAGCGCGCGATCCCACGCCCGTTGCCACTGGCCGCCGTGCGCGCCGGCATCGTCGACCGCGAGGCACGTCAGCCAGACGCAGCCGAGCGCTCCTTCCGTCGACAGCTCTGCGAGATGCACCGCCTGCGCGATCAGCGCGTCCGGAGACTCTGGCCACAACACCTGCTGCCGGCGGGCGCGGGCACGCAGGACGTTCTCCGTGCGCCGCTGCAAGACCCGCACCTCCGCCGGCGATGCGCTGAACGCGAACCCCAGCCAGAAGCCGTCCGCGTACTCGAGCTGGCGCCGCAGCCGGGCCCACTGCGCCTCGGCGGCCGGTCCGAGGCTGAGCTCGGGCGTGCCGGTCGTCGTGGTCATGTCTCGCTCGGCTCGGCTGCGGGCACCTCGACCGTCCCCGATGTCGCCGCGAGCTTGGCGACCTCGTCGCGGATGAGCGGGTGCACGTCGTACCACTCCCTGCCGTTCTCGCGGTAGCAGAGCACGAGGTGCGAGTCGAGGAACGTGACGAGCCGCGGGAGCTTCGAGATCTCCAGCAGCGAGGCGTCGTGGCTGACCGCGATGCGCTGCAGCCATCGCGCGTCGTCGAGCGCGATCGGCAGCATCTCGCTCTGCACCTGCGTGATGGCGCGCTCGACGGCCCGCTCGGAGACCGGCAGCCCGTCCGCGCGGCGCACGATCTCGCTCAGCAGCCGCAGCAGGTCGCGCACGTGCCCGCCGGACTCCAGCGCGAGGCGATCGAGCACCTCGTGCTTGCCGAGCAGGCGTTCCCAGTCCCCGCGCTTGCTGACGATCCGGCACATGGCGTGCAGCGACGCGTGATCCGGTTCAGCGTCCTCCTGCCTGCGCACGCTGAGCGGGTGCAGCATCTGCAGACCGCCCGAGAACTGCGTGCTGACGCTGGGTGCTCGGATCTTCAACCAGGGCGGCACCGTGTAGACCACGTGGGCCTGCGGAAGCTGCAGGCTCTCGGCGTGGACGGTGAAGAGCCGCTCGAGCGACTCCTGCACGTCCTGGGCGTTGGTGATGGTGCCGCCGATGCGCTCCAGGGAGTCCATGATCAGCACGAGCCCCGAGCCGAGCCGGTCGGCGGGGATCGCCGTGATGGTCTCCCGCACGTACGCCTGCATGTCGCGTACCAGCTCGGCGAAATGCCCTTCCACGCCCTTCTGTAGGCGCTTTCGGAAGGTCGGGTCGGTGTGCAGCCCGGCCTTGATGTCGAGGACCACGAGCTTGGCCGACACGTCCTTCAGCTCGACTTCGGACTGCAGGAAGCTCTTGAGCCGCAGCCAGTAGCTCTCGTGGGTGGTGCTCTTGGCGAACACCTTCTCCTTGTCGAGCGCGTCGCTGAGCGCGCCCGCGAGGACCATCACGAAGTCCGTGACGTCGACCGGCGAGGATGGGCTCAGGTAGTCGAAGATGTCGACGAGCAGGACGAGATATCCCGCGTCGGTCAGCTGCCGGTGCAGGCGGCGCAGCTCGGTGCTCTTGCCGGCCCCGCGAAAGCCGGACAGCAGCTGGGCGCTCGTGTTCGTCGGCGCCCATTCGATGCTGCGGGCGAGCAGTTCGACGGGGTCCTCGAGCTGGAGGTCGCGGTCGTCGTAGAGGCCGACGTACGCCGGGTCGTCCGGGTCGAGCGGGCGATCTTCGAGCGCGCGGAAGAAGTCACGCAGGAAGATCTTGTCTTCCGGGGCCATGGGCCGATGATATGCCTGCTCAACGGCTGGTTCGCTCGCACGCCCGCTAATCGCGCAGCCCGTGCTGTAAAACTGGTTGCGATGACAACTATCCAGATCACCGAGTACTCCGACCCCGGCTGCCCGTGGGCATGGTCCGCGGAGCCGTTCCGGCGCCGGCTGATGTGGCTCTACGGCGACGCGATCGCGTGGAAGCGGCGGATGGTCGTGCTCGCCGACAGCCCCGAGGAGTACCTCGACAAGGGCTTCACGCCCGACCGGCTGTCGTCCGCGTTCGAGATGATCTCGCACGAGCACGGGATGCCGATCGACACGTCGCTGCGCGATCGCATGGCGGCGACCGCGCCGGCCTGCCGCGCCGTCGTCGCGGCACGGCTGAACGCGCCGGATGCCGAGGCGCCGCTGCTGCGCGCGTTGCGCGTGCGCACCTTCGCCGGGGAGCACCTCGACGACGAGTCCACGCGGGCGGGCGCCGCGGGCGACGCGGGCATCGATCCCGCCGAGCTCGAAGCCTGGATGGCGACCGAGGACGTCGAGCGCGTGCTCGACGAGGACCGCCACGCCGCCCGCCACCCGACGCCCGCCGCGCTCGCGCAGGACGACCGCCTCGCCTCCTGGGAGGGCGGCCGGCGCTACACCTGCCCCTCCTACGAGATCGTCGCCCTCGACGGGGGCCGCCAGTTCGACGTCCCCGGCTTTCAGCCCTTCCCCGCCTACGAGGTCGCGATCGCGAACGTCGCCCCGCAGGTGCAGCGCCGCGACGCGCCGACCTCCGTGCTGGAGGTGCTCGAATGGGCGGGCGAGCCGCTCGCCACACGCGAGGTCGCGGTCGTCTGCGGCCTCTCCGACGACGCCGCGCGCCAGGAGCTCGGCCGCGTCGCGACCGAGCGCCATCTCGGCTACGACGGGCTGTGGTCGCCGGCCTGACCCCGGCCCGCGCCGACCGGTAGCGGGTTCCGGACGGACGCTGCAAGGACGCCGGGACGGGTGCAAGCGCGGGCGACGCGGACGTTCCAGCAGCTCACGGGCCAGGGCTCCTGGCCGGCATCGCGGGGATCATGGGCCACCGCGCGACCGGGTTCCTGAGCGCACATCACGCCGATCCGGACGTCGCCGTCGAGACGTTCATGCTCGCAGCCCGCGACGCTGCCCACACGCCGCATCCCGGCACGCAGCCGCCCGCTGGCTCGCGCCTCGCGATGTCCGATCGCGCCAGGTTCGGTCCGCGCGCGATACGCGAAAGCCCCAAGGTCTGTCGGACGGGTCGCTCATCGAGATGTCGACCCCGGTGCCCCACACGCTGACGGGATAGGCGAGTTGCACGGCGGGCGCATAGCGGTTGCGCAACCGCACGATCGCCTCGACGAAGCCGGCGACGTCGTTGGGCAGGCCGGCGAGCTCGGGCAGCCCCGTCGCGGCGACCTGTGCCGGCACCGTGCGGGCGTCGTCGCCCGTGGCCGTGCGCTGCGCGTAGCCCCACGTATCCGGCTCGACGTGCAGGACGATCGGGTCCACGCCCGTCGCGGCGGCCCGCTGGAAGAAGACCTTCAGGTCCTCGTAGTAGGCGGTCATGGTCGGCAGCGAGCCGAGGTTCGCGGTCGTCTTCAGCCGCTCGTCGGACTGGGCGTTGCCGGGCGCGGACTGCAGCAGCATGTAGTACGAGAACCACGTCAAAAAGCCGCTGGCCTGCGAGTCGCGACGTACGCGCCGACGAAGGCGCCGCCACCGCCGGTGAACGTCTGCCAGCCCTGGCCCGTGTTCACGCCGCCCGACAGGTAGTGGTAGCGCAGCCCGAGCGGTGCCTGCCGGCGCAGCGCGGCGGCTGCGCCCTCGGGGTCCTGCAGGCCGAGCACGACGGTCGATGGCCAGCCGGGCGGCGGCTGCACCGCGATGCCGGCCGACGGCAGCGAGACGATCGCGATCAGCGCTCCGCCCATGACCAGCGCCACGATCGCGGCGAGGCTGCGGCGCTTCACGCGAACGGCGGCGGTCGTGCGGCGCACTGCTTGCAAGCGTATTGGCGATCGCCGGCCTGGCGGCCCTCCGGCGCGGGGCCGATCGTTCAGCCAGGGCCCGAGGAGAGCTCGTCCAGCAGCATGCCGAGCTCGCGGGCGTCACGGGCGACGGCGTCGGCGGTGGTCAGCTCGGCGGCCGGATGCGGGCCGGTCGCGATCGCGATCACGCGCACGCCGTCGGCGCGCGCACAGGCGATGTCGCGCGGCGTGTCGCCGATCAGCAGCGTGCGCTCGCGCGGCCACGGCGGCCCGCCGGCCGCGCCCGCCCGGCGGCGCGCGATCGCGGGCAGCTCGGCGCGCGACTCGTGGTCGGAGCCGAAGCCGCCCTGTCCACGCGCGAAGTGCGCGCCGATGCCCGCGGCGGCGAGCTTGATCCGCGCGATCGGCTCGTAGTTGCCGGTCACGAGGCTGAGGATCGTCCCCTCGCGCTCGGCGAGGCGCGCGAGCAGGTCGGCGATCCCCGGCGCCACGCGGTCTGACAGGTCGTCCGGGCACAGCCGTCCGTACGTCTCGCACGCCGCGATCCGGACGTCGTCGGCGCGTTCGTCGATCCGCGCCGCGGAGACACCGGCCCCGACCAGCAGGTGGCGCGCGATCTCGGCGTCGGTGCGCCCGGCGGGCTGCAGGCCGCGGTCGTCGGGGTCCGCCACGCCGTGCACGACGCGCAGCGCCTCGTGGATCGCCTCGCGATGCGCGCCCGCCGCCTTGATCAGCAGCGTCCCGTCGATGTCGAAGAGCAGCAGCACCAACCGTCAGGATGGCATGACCCATGCGTCCTGCGCGGGACTGTGGGTATCTTGGGCGAAGTGGTCTCGCGGGGAAGGCCGGCGTTCGCAGGAGCGCCGTCGCGGCTGCTGGAACGCGACGGGGAGCTGCGCGCAGTCGACATGGCGATCGCGGCGTCCGCTGCGGGCGTCGGTGCGCTCGTCGTCGTCGAGGGTCCCCCCGGCGCCGGCAAGACCGCGCTGCTGAACGCCGCGCGCGAGCGCGGCGCCGCCGCCGGCGTGAGGGTCCTGCACGCACGCGGCGGCGAGCTCGAGCGCGAGTTCTCGTTCGGGGTCGCCCGCCAGCTGTTCGAGCCCGCCCTGCTGGAGGCCTCGCCGAGCGAGCGCGCGCAGCTGCTCGACGGCGCCGCGGCGGCGGCGGAAGCGCTCGTCGGCGGGAGCGTGCCGCCGCCCGCGGTCGACGTCGCACCGGCGGCGGCGGAAGCGCTCGTCGGCGGGAGCGCGCCGCCGCCCGCGGTCGACGTCGCACCGTCGACGGACGCGGCGTTCCTCGCGCTGCACGGCCTCTACTGGCTGACGGCGAACCTCGCCGCGACGCGCCCCTTGCTGATCGTCGTCGACGACCTGCAGTGGTGCGACGCCGGGTCGCTGCGCTGGCTGGCCTACCTCGCGCGCAGGATCGAGGACCTCGAGGTCGTGGTCGTCGCGGCGGTTCACGCCGGCGACCCGGACGCGCACGCCCAGCCGCTGGTGCAGGCGATCGCCGCCGCGCGGGTGCTGCGCCCGGCGCCGCTGCAGCGCGCGTCGGTCGCGCTGCTGGCTCGCGACGCGCTCGGGGGGCAGGCCGACGACGCGTTCTGCGCGACCTGCCACGAGGCGAGCGGCGGCAACCCGCTGCTCGTCTGCGAGCTGCTCACCGCGCTCGCCGACGACGGGGTGGACCCGCGCGCCGACCAGGCGGCGCGCGTGCCCGAGATCGGCTCGCAGGCCGTGGTACGGCTCGTCCGCCTGCGACTCGCGCGCCTGCGGCCGGCCGCAGGCACGCTGGCCGCCGCGGTCGCGATCCTCGGCGACCGCGCGACCGTCGACATCGCCGCCGCGCTCGCCGAGCTCGACGCGGAGGACGCGACCGCCGCCGCGACGCAGCTCGGCCAGGCGGGCCTCCTGCGCGCGCAGTCGCCGCTGTCGTTCACGCATCCGCTGGAGCGAGCCGCGGTCTACGACGCGATCGCACCGCTGCGGCGCGAGGCGATGCACGCGCACGCCGCACGCATCCTCGTCGCCGATCACGCCGCGGGGCAGCACGTGGCGGCGCATCTCCTGCACGCCCCGTCGCGCCACGAGCCGTTCGCGCTCGACGTGCTGCAAAGCGCCGCGCGGGCGGCCTTGCAGCACGGCGCGGTCGAGGCGGCGGTCGCATACCTGCGGCGCGCGGCGCTCGAGCCGCTGCCGGCGATCGCCCGCGCGGAGCTCCTGACCGAGCTCGGGCTCGCCGAGAGGCGCGTCGATCTCGCGTCGGCGGCCGCGCATCTCGCCGAGGCCCTCGAGCTGATCGACGGCGCCGGGCAACGCGGGCGGGTCGGGCTGCAGCTCGCCCGCGTGCTGTTCCTCGCCGGTCGCGCGGACGAGGCGGTGCGGGTGTCGCAGGAGACCATCGCCGGGCTCGACGGCGAGCAGCGGGACCTGCGCAGCCGCCTGCGGGCCGACCTGCTCGCGATGACGATGCTGCGTCCCGAGCTCTACCCGATCGCCGAGGGCCAGCTCGCCGCGGTCGCCGCGGTCGGCGCGGGCGGCCACGGGGAGGGCGTCGGCGGCCAGATGCTGCTCGCGATGACCGCCTACCACGGCGCCCGCCGCGGCGAGCGGCGCGACACCTGCGCGGATCGCGCCGAGCTCGCGCTGCGCGACGGCCGCCTGCTCGACGAGGAGGCCAGCAGCGCGTTCGTCTACGCCTGCCGGGTGCTCGTCATCGCCGACCGCTTCGCCGCCGCGGGTGCCGCCTACGAGCGCGCGCTGAAGCGTGCCCTCGAGCGCGGGTCGATCACGTCGTTCGCGCTCGGGCTGGCGTTTCGCGCCGGCCTCGCGATCCACCGCGGCGCGCTCGCCGACGCCGAGGCCGACGCCCGTGCCGCGCTCGACGCCGCACGTGTGGGCGGCGTCGCCACCGCGCTGCCGTTCTCGCTCACGTACCTGGCGGTCGCGTTGATCGAGCAGGGAGAGCTCGAGGCGGCGGCCGCCGTGCTCGGGCGGTTCGAGTGCGAGACGGACGGCTTCGCCGACGTGCCGTACTTCCAGCTCGTGCGCGGACGGCTGCGCCGCGCGCAGGGCGACGTCGCCGCATCGCTCGCCGCGACGCTCGAAGCCGCCGCCGGCTATGACGGCACCGGGCAGAGCAACCCTGCGCTCGCCGCCTGGCGCTCCGAGGCCGCGCTGGCCCACCTCGCGCTGGGCGAGCGGGCCGCGGCGCTCGAGCTCGCTGCCGAGGAGACCCGGCTCGCGCGCGCCTGGGGCGCACCGCGCGCACTGGGCCGATCGCTGCGCGTCGCGGGCCTCGCCGAGGGTGGCGAGCGCGGTGTGAAGCTGATCGGCGAGGCGCTCGCGGTGCTCGCACGGTCGCCGGCGCGGCTGGAGCGCGCGAAGACGCTCGTCGAGCTCGGCTCGGCGGTGCGTCGCGGCGGCGAACGCCGCCAGGCCCGCGGCCTGCTGCGTCGCGGCCTGGACCTGGCCGACGCGTGCGGCGCGAAGCCGCTGGCCGAGCGTGCGCGCGGCGAGCTGCGGGCGGCGGGGGCGCGCCCGCGGCGTCCCCGCCTGACCGGGGTGCAGGCGCTGACGCCGAGCGAGCAGCGCGTCGCGGCGATGGCGGCCGGCGGCCTGACGAACCGCGAGATCGCGCAGCAGCTGTTCGTGACCGCCAAGACCGTCGAGGTCCATCTCTCCAGCGCGTACCGCAAGCTCGACATCCGCTCGCGGACGCAGCTCGCCGACGCGCTGACGCGCCCGGCCGCCGGGGACCGGCCGGGCGCGCCGTAGCGCGCGTGGCGTCGCGCTAGATCGAGGCGTACCGGCCGCAGGTGGCCGCGGTCACCCACTTGTAGGACTCGATGCGGTTGAACCAGCTCGTCGGGAGCGTCTTGACGCCGCCCTGCTTGACGCACAGCCCGGCGCCGCTGTAGCCGGCGGAGTCGTAGACGACCACGTCGACGAGGCCGTTGGGATCGCTGTGGCCGAAGTTGCGCACCGACTCGGTGTTGTTGCCGACGATCGCGCTCTCGTCGGCGTTCTCGAAGTGGTCGTCGTTCAGGTTCGAGTCCGAGCCGCTGAACTCGTACAGGCCGCCCGTGCCGCCGGTCAGGTACCACATGCAGAACTCGCCGGAGTTGCACGACCCGGTCGCCGCCGAGGCGCTGCCGGCCGACGTCGTCATGAGCGCGGCGAGGCCGAGCAGCGCGGCCGCGAGCACCGCCACCGCGGTACGGCGCGAGGGCATCGGAACGGCTCTGATCACCTGTGTCATCTGGTTCCTCCTGGGAATCTCGGGGACCGGATCAGCGTGGACGACCGCCGGCCGGCTCGCATCGGGCGACCCCCCAAGCCCGCACCCCAGTCTTTTCGCCGCGCGCGCCGGCACGGCGGACGCGAGCCGCGACCGCCGGCTACGTCAGCGCGCGAACGACGTCTCGGCGCTCAGCGACATCGCGAACGCCGCGACCAGCCGCGCGCAGGCGCCGACGTCGTCGAGCTGGACCATCTCGACGGGCGAGTGCATGTAGCGCAGGGCGATCGACACGCCGCCGGTCGGGATGCCGGCACGCTGCAGGTGGATCGCGTCCGCGTCGGTGCCCGTGGACCGCGCCGACGCCGCGACCGTGAACGGGATCTGCTCGCGCTCGGCCGCCTCGTGCAGCAGCTCGAAGACGACCGGGTTCAGCAGCGACCCGCGCTCGATCACCGCGCCGTCGCCGAACTCGTGCTTGCCGATCTGGTTGACGTCGACGCCGGGCGACCCCGTCTCGTGCGTCACGTCGACGACGATCGCGACGTCGGGCGCCAGGCTGTAGGAGGTCGTCCGGGCGCCGCCGAACGTGATCTCCTCCTGCACGACGCCGCACGCGCAGACCTCGCCGGGCGCGCCGCCGGCCTCGGCCACGATCCGCGCGGCCTCGAGCGCGATGAAGGCACCGAGCCGGTTGTCCATCGAACGCGACACGACGCGGCCGTTCGCGAGCTCGACGGGCTCGCCCGCGATTACCGCGACGTCGCCGATGCGCACGAGCGCGCGTGCCCCATCGCCGTCCTGCGCGCCGATGTCGATGTGCAGGTCACGCAGCTCGGGGACCTTCTTGCGGTCCTCCTCGCGCAGCAGGTGGATCGCCTTGCGGCCCGCGACGCCGGGCACGACGCCGTCGCGCGTGATGAGCTGCACGCGCTGGCCGACGAGGATCTGCGGGTCCCAGCCGCCGACGCCGGCGAAGCGCAGGAAGCCGTTGTCGTCGATGTGCGTGACGATCAACCCGATCTCGTCGATGTGGCCGACGATCGCGAGGGCGGGAGCCGGGCGGGCGGGATCCGACGTACCGGGGACGCGGGCCAGCACCGAGCCCATGACGTCGACCGAGACGTCGTCGGTGAAGGCGCGCGCGGCGTCGGCGAAGACGGCGGCGGGAGCGGCCTCGTAGCCCGACGGGCCGGCGGCGGTGAGCAGCTTGCGAAGGACGTCTGGAAGTGGCACGACAACAAGCGTATTCGAGGGCCCCGGACGCTTCCGCGGGCGCGGGCCAGGGTCGCCCCCGCGCCACCGCGCCACCGGCTTGCGCGTGCGCCGCGGCGCTCACTACAGTGCGCCGGTGCGATCGCGACCCCCACTCCTCGCCACGGGTGTCGCCGTGACGCTCGCGAGCTTCGCCACGGCCGGCTGCGGGGACCGCCAGATCGACGTCAAGAAGGCGTCGCAGAACATCGATCACGCCGTCGCGACCGAGTTCGGCGCGCGTGTGCGGTCGGTCTCCTGCCCGGCGAAGGTCCCGGTCAAGGCGAAGACGTCGTTTCGCTGCGTCGTCACCGGCACCGACGGCTCGACGGGCGACGCGGTCGTGACCCAGAGCGACGGCAAGGGCAACATGACCGTGCGCGTCCCGTTCCTGCATCCCCGTCAGGCCGAGCAGGCGATCCAGAGCGAGCTGAGCAAGGGCACGCCCGGCACGACGGTCAGCTGCCAGGAGATCATCGTCGTGCGCAAGGGCGCGCCGTTTGCCTGCAAAGCGACCCTGGCGGGGGTCAGCACCCCGGTCTCGGCGACGCAGACGAACGCCGACGGGAAGTTCACGTACCGCGTCGGCTGACGCGCGTCCCGCGCGACGAGCTGGCCGCCGCCGTCGCGCTGCTGGCCGCGACGGCGGCCGCGCTCGTGTGGGCGAACATCGCCGGGGGACGGCTATGGGAACGTCTGGGGCCACGCGCTGCGGCTCGGGCCCGGCGGGCTGTCGCTGCGGCTGGATCTGCGCCACTGGATCGACGAGGCGCTGATGGCGATCTTCTTCTTCGTCGTCGGCCTGGAGATCAAGCGAGCTCGTCGCGGGCGAGCTGCGCGACCGCCGCGCGGCGGCGCTGCCGGCGCTCGCCGCGCTCGGCGGCGTGGCCGTGCCGGCGCTGGCGTTCCTCGCGATCACGGCCGGGACGCCCGGCACGGCGGGCTGGGCGATCCCCGCCGCGACGGACATCGCGTTCGCGGTCGGCGTGCTCGCGCTGCTCGGCGAGCGCGTGTCGCCGGGTTGGCGCCTGTTCCTGCTGACCATCGCGATCGTCGACGACATCGTGGCGGTCGTCGTCATCGCGCTGTTCTACGCGGATGGCCTGGCGCTGGGATGGCTCGCGGTCGCCCTGGCCGGGTTGGGCTGCGTGGTCGCGTCGCGACGGCTGGGCGTGACGCGGATCGCGATCTACGCGTGCTCGGCGTCGGTATCTGGGTCGCGCTGCAGCGCTCTGGCGTGCAGGCGACGATCGCCGGCGTCGCACTCGGCCTGCTGACGCCGGCGAGGTCGGCGGACGCGACGTCATGGCCCTGCTCGAGCGCCGCCTGAGCGCGCTGAGCGCGTTCGCGGTCGTGCCGCTGTTCGCGCTCGCCAACGCGGGGGTCGCGCTCGGCGGCGGCGTGCTCGCGGATGCGGCGCGCAGCCGGGTCGCGTGGGGGGTCGCGGCCGGGCTCGTCGCCGGCAAGCTGCTCGGGATCGCGGGGGCCACGTTCCTCGGGCTGCGCGCCGGCTGCGGTCCGCTACCGGCCGGGGTCCGGCGCGCGCAGGTGTGGGGACTGGCCGCGGTCGGCGGGGTCGGGTTCACCGTCTCGCTGTTCGTCGCCCAGCTCGCGTTCGGCGACGACGCGGCGACCGCGGATCTCGCGAAGGTCGGGATCTTCGCGGGGTCGCTCGTCAGCGCGCTGCTCGGGAGCCTGCTGCTCGTCGGGCCCGCGCGTCGCCGTCCGCCGGCCGGACAAGCATGAGCGCGGCTACGCG
>DASXCR010000066.1:0-6105 GCA_036491075.1 Solirubrobacteraceae bacterium | reverse complement strand
GTGCTGCCCGCGAGGCCGACGACCGACGAGCGCAGCTTCGGGTTGTCCGCGCTCGCGAGCAGGAACAGCGCGATGTGCGCGACGCGCACGACGGCGTAGGCGCACGCGAACGTCAGCCCCGTGGCGCCGAACGCGTGCGGCACGCACAGCGCCGCGACCAGCAGCGCCGCCATCGCGCCGAAGATCACGAGCCGGACGGCGTCCTCCTCCGGGTCGACGACGCTCGTCAGCCACGCGTAGCCGACCCAGCACCACCACAGCACCCCGAGCACGAGCATCCCCTTCGCCAGCCCCGACCACGTCGGCTCGTGCGCCATCAGCGCCGTGCACTGCGTGATCGCCAGGACGAACACGAGGTCGAAGAACAGCTCGAGGGGCGTGACCGTCTCCTCCTCGCGCAGGACGGCGGAGATCCGGTGCGTGCGCCCGCTCGAGGCCTCCGTGCTCATCGCGGGCGATCTTCCCACGGCGCCACGGTCGCAGCCGTGCCAGGACCCGCCGGGCGCGCCGCCGCCACGACCGCGGCGCCGGCGCGCAGGGCACGGCACTCGGGCCACTTGTAGTTGCGCGCGCAACCATCTATCCTGACAGGCACGTGAACCCAGAGACCCGTCGCATCACCGCCCTCTTTCGCCCCTACCGGGTGCGGCTGGGCGCCGTGCTCGGGATGATCGCGATCAGCGCCGGGCTCGGGATGGTCACGCCGTTCCTGCTGCGCGCGGTGCTCGACAAGGCGATCCCGCAGGGCGACACGACGCTGCTGGCCTGGCTCGTCGGCGGCATGGTCGCGATCTCGATCGCGACGGGCGTCATCGGGGTCGGCCAGACGTGGCTGTCGAATCTCGTCGGCCAGCGCGTGATGCACGACCTGCGCACGGCCGTCTATCGCCACCTCCAGCGCCTGTCGCTCGCGTTCTTCACGCGCACGCGCACCGGTGAGGTGCAGTCGCGGATCGCCAACGACATCGGCGGCGTGCAGAACGTCGTCACGACGACCGCGACCTCGATCGTCTCGAGCGCGACGACGGTGCTGACGACGATCGTCGCGATGATCGTGCTCGACTGGCGTCTGGCGGCGTTCAGCCTCGCGCTGCTGCCGTTCTTCGTCTGGCTGACGCGTCGCGTCGGCAACGAGCGCAAGCGCATCACCTCCAAGAAGCAGGGCAGGCTCGCGGACATCAGCTCGCTCGTCGAGGAGTCGCTGTCGGTGTCGGGCGTGCTGCTCGGCAAGACGATGGGCCGCTCCGACGAGCTCGCCGACCGCTTCACCGCCGAGTCCGCGCAGCTCGCCGAGCTCGAGGTGCAGTCGCGGATGGCGGGGCGCTGGCGGATGTCCGTCGTGCAGATGGCGTTCGCGATCATGCCCGCCTTCGTCTACCTCTTCGCCGGCCTGACGATCGCCGGTGGCTCGGACACGGTCTCGATCGGCACGGTCGTCGCGTTCACGACCCTGCAGACGCGGCTGCTGTTCCCGATCGGGTCGCTGCTGAACGTCGGGCTCGACATCCAGACCTCGCGCGCGTTGTTCGAGCGCATCTTCGAGTACCTCGACCTGCCGGTCGACATCACCGAGCGCCCCGACCCGGTGGCGCTCGATGCGGCGGCGGTCGCCGGCGAGGTGCGCTTCGAGAACGTCTCCTTCCAGTACGACGAGGGCGGCGCGCGGACGCTCGCCGGCGTCGACCTCGTGGTCGCGCCGGGCACGACGACCGCGATCGTCGGCGAGACCGGGTCGGGCAAGACGACGCTCGGCTACCTCGTCTCGCGGCTGTACGACGTCACGGGCGGTCGCGTCACGATCGACGGCACCGACGTGCGCGACCTGTCGTTCGCGTCGCTCGCGCGGACGGTCGGGCTCGTGTCGCAGGAGACCTACCTGTTCCACTCGACGATCGGCGAGAACCTGCGCTTCGCGCGCCCCGACGCGACCGACGAGGACCTCGTCGCGGCCGCGCGCGCCGCGCGCATCCACGATCTCGTCGCGTCGCTGCCGGATGGCTACGACACGGTCGTCGGCGAGCGCGGCTACCGCTTCAGCGGCGGCGAGAAGCAGCGCATCGCGATCGCGCGGACGATCCTGCGCAACCCGCCCGTGCTCGTGCTCGACGAGGCGACTTCGGCGCTGGATAGCGAGACGGAGCGGGCCGTGCAGGAGGCGCTGGACCAGCTCGCCGAGGGCCGCACGACGATCGCGATCGCTCACCGCCTGTCGACCGTCCGCGACGCCGACGAGATCGTCGTGCTCGACGGCGGCCGGATCGCCGAGCGCGGCACCCACGACGAGCTGATGGCGCGCGGCGGGCGCTACGCGCAGCTCGTCACCGGCGGCGAGGCGGCGGCGTCGGAGATGGCCACCGTCTGAGCCCACGCCCTGGCGTGTCGGTCGAGGTCGAACGCGGAGCGAATGGCGGCGGTCACACGAGCTCGCGCGTCAACACGAGCACGAGCACGGGCCGCGCCTCGTCGAGCTGCGCGATGTGGATCTCCCCGTGCGCTCAGTCCGATCGCCGCCGAAGCGCGATGGCGCGACGCGTTATCCTCCTAAAGCCGACCGGCTATAACTGAATTGACAGGGGACCGTCATGCTGCACTCCCAACTTGCGTGGTGGATCGGGGGACCGATCCTCGGCCTGTGCGTCGTCGCGATGCGCTGGCTCATGAACGAGCGGCTCGGCGTGATGGGCGCCTGGTCGGACGTCGTCGACACGGTCGCGGCGAGGAAGCTGTCCTTCGGGCCGTTCGGCTGGGTCCTGATCGGGCTGATCGCCGGCTCGGCCGTCTTCGGCCTCGTCGCCGGCGGCCCCGACTTCCACGGCTACGGCTGGCTGACCGCCACGTTCACCGGCACCGGCGGCACGATCCTCGTCGTCGCGATCCTGGTCGCGTGCGGCGTGCTGATCGGCGTCGGGACGAAGATCGCCGGCGGCTGCACCTCCGGCAACGGCCTCAGCGGCAACGCGATGGTCTCCCCCGCGAGCATGGTCGCGACCGCGACGTTCTTCGCGACCGGCATCGCCGTCACGCTGATCACGAAGGCGCTGATCTAGATGACCCCGCGCACCACCCGCACCCGCATCGGCGGACTCGGCATCGGCATCGTCTTCGGCGTCGTCCTCTCCTGGTCGGGGATGACGAGTCCCAACGTCATCCGCCAGGGCCTGCTGTTCCAGAGCGCGTACCTGTTCCTGTTCTTCTTCGGCGCGGTCGCGACCGCGTTCGTCGGCCTGCGGATCCTGCGCAAGCGCGCCCCGCGCGCGCTGCTCACCGGCGAGCGCGTGCAATGGGAGACGGTCACGCCCGAGCGCCGCCACGTCGTCGGCAGCCTGCTGTTCGGGATCGGCTGGGGCGTCGCCGACGTCTGCCCCGGCCCGATCGCCACGCAGCTCGGTCAGGGCATCCTCTGGGGCGTCCCGACGACCGTCGGCCTCGTGCTCGGGATCCTGCTGTTCCGCCGCATGCAGGCGCGCGCGCCGTCGAGGGCCGCCGAGCGCCCGGCGACGGCGTCGGTCATCCCGTCGCCCGTCGCGGCCGACGCCACCGCGTAGGGCCGACGGCCGGGCAGCGTACGCGCGCCGGGCCGGCCGGCGCAGGGGCGCCCGGCCCGGCCAATCGGCGAAGAACGACGAGCCCGCGCGCGGCGTGGGCGCCGCGCGCGGGCTCCCTGCGCGTCCCGCGGCCACCGAGGAGGAGATGGGGCCAGTGACCGCGGTACTGCGCAAGCTCTTGTGTCAGCGCAGGCCGAAGGCCCCCGCGATGCGACCGCCGAGGCCCGCGGAGGCGGCGGCGCCCTCGGCGGGACCGCCGTCCACCTCGTGCAGCTGGCCGTTCTCGACGTGGTAGACGAACCCGCGCACGGAGTGCTTGCGCGGGATGAACGGGCTGGCCTGGATCCGCGCGATCGACTGGCGGACGTCCGCATCGAGGTCGGGGAACGCCTCGGCGGCCCACTCCGGCTTGATCCCGATCTCGGCTTGGATGCCGTTCTTGAACTCGTCGTCGGTGAACGTGAGCATGCCGCAGTCGGTGTGGTGGATGAGGATGATCTCCTCGGTCCCGAGCAGCCGCTGGGAGATCGCGAGCGAGCGGATCTCGTCGTCGGTGACGACGCCGCCGGCGTTGCGGATCACGTGGGCGTCGCCCTCGTTGAGGCCGAGCACGCCATAGGGGTTCAGGCGGGCATCCATGCACGCGAGGATCGCGACCTTGCGCGCGGGCGGCAGCGGAAGGTGCCCCTTGTCGAACGAGGCCGCGTAGGCCTCCGCGTTGGTCAGCAGCTCGTCGGTCGTGCTCATGAGGCGCCCTCCAGGGTTGAATGGAGGACCCGATTCTACACAAACTTGATCGGGTTTACATGGTTTTGGCCGCGAGTTCCTCACACTCGTTCCTGCCGAGCGCAGGCAGCCCGACCCCCAGGCGGCGGCGAGCCGGTGAAGGAAGCCGGCCGGCCGGCCGCGCCGGCCGCGCTCAGCCGAGCGGCGGCGGGGTCACGCGCGCGGTGAGGCCCAGCGGCGCGCCGGAGGTGACCGCCCAGGTGCCCTGGGGGAAGTACTCCGTGTCCGGAGCCTCCCCGCCGAGCGCCGTCGGAACCAGCGTCGGCGCGATGAACGACGGCTGCAGCGCGACGACGTAGCCCGACCCCGCGCCCGGCTGCGCCACGCCCCACGGCGCGAGCAGCGAGCTCGTGAACACGTGCGGCGTGCGGAGGTTCGCCTCGATCGCGCTCGCGCTCGTGCCCGAGCGCAGGGCATCGCGCAGCGCGAGCCCCGTCGCGTAGCCGCGGATACCGTCGACCGATGCGATGTCGCCGCGAAACAGCAGCGGCACGGCCGTCTTGTAGAGCTCGGCATCGGTCGTGCTCGTCGAGACCTCGCTGACGCCCTGCACCGCGCCGAGCCGTCCGAGCGCACCGGCGCTCAGCACGTAGGTCTCCGACAGGACGCGCTCGGAGAGCAGCAGCGGCGCCGGCGAGAGTCCCGCGCCGCGGGCGACGCCGAGGCGTGCGATCGCGGCGGCGTCCGCGCCGCCGGCGTCGGGGCCGTCCAGGATCAGCGCGGCCGTCGTGCCGCGATCGAGCTCGTGCGTCAGCCCGGCCTGCGAGAGCTTGGCGAGCGAGCCCGGCACGATCAGCGCGAGCTTCGGCGCGGGCCCCGGCGTGACGGGCAGGCTGCGCTGCGCCGAGGACCTCTTCAGCCCAAGCCGCAGCCCGGCCAGCAGGCGGCGCGACTGCGGGTCGTCGCCGATGTCGGCGCGCACGGTCAGGACGCCCGGCTCGCTCGCCGCCATGATGCGGTTGCGCACGAGCTGGCCGAACGCGAGGCCCTGCGCGAACGGGTCGGCAGCCAGGCGGAAGACGTCCTTCGCGCTCGTCGGGTCGACGGCCGGGTCCCCCACGACGCTCGGGATCCCGGCGCGCGACGCCGCGTCGACCGCGGCCACGCCGCCGGTCCCGCAGGTGCCGGCCGTCGCGATCGGATGCTCGGCGAGGCCACGGCGCGCGGCCGCCGCGGCGCCCGCCGCCGTGCCGCCGCTGTCGAGCACGAGCGGGGCGACCTTGTGGCCGCCGTCGAGGCCGCCGTCGCCGTTGAGCCGCGCGATCGCGAGCTCGAGGCCGATGACGTGCGCTCGGCAGCGCTCGGCGTACGGCCCCGAGAGGTCGGCGACGGTGAGGATCTGCACCGGCGGCGCGCCGGCGGCGTGCGGCACGCCGACGCTCAGCGGCGTCGGGGGCGCCGTCGCGCCGTCGACCGTGACGTACGCGAACCAGCTGCCGTCGTCGGGAAGGCGCACGTCCGCCGCCCATGTCAGCCCGCCGTGCGGGTGCAGCTGCGCTCGCACCGTCGCGCCGGCGTCGCAGGGGCAGACGAGCCGGACGCGCACGTCGCGCGGCGTGCGCTGGCCCGGCGCGATGCCGACCGTGAAGACGTTCTCGCCGCTGCGTGCCGGCGCGAGCCCGACCGACGCGTTGGCCTTCGGCAGCAGCGCGGTCGTGAACGCGGGACCGGCGAACAGCGTCCCGGCCTGTGCGGGCAGCGGCTGGCCGCGACCCTGCGCGAGCCCCGACAGCGTCGTCGCGAGCACGAGCACGCCGACGACGCCGAGCGCCTC
>DASXCR010000065.1:0-6313 GCA_036491075.1 Solirubrobacteraceae bacterium | reverse complement strand
ACCTTGCCGCCCATCTTCACGGTCGCCTCGGGGTTGTAGTCGTGCTGGCGCACGCGCAGCGCGAGCCCGTCCATCGGCAGCGCGAACAGCTCGCTGACGTCCCCGAGCGCGAGCATGTCGCCGTCCATGAACAGCGCGATGCCCTCGTAGTCGCACAGCCACGGCACGAGGAAGCGCGTGTACGTGAACGGGGTCGAGGCGAGCGGGTCGATCGGCCGCCCCCAGTCCGCGATCTTCTCCGCGTCGATCGCCCGGATGTCCAGCTCCTGCGTCGTGTGCTTGAGCAGCGAGTAGCGCAGCACCTCGAAGGAGACGTGCTGCGACGGGTCGTAGCCGATGAAGACGCGATGCGGTGGGGTCATCTTGGGGCGGTCCTTTGGTTCGGTGCGGGCCTGCGCGATCGTAGCCGCGCCCGGACCGCGCGGCTCAGGCCGCGGCGGCCGCGTGCAGCGCGAGGCAGCGGCGCAGCAGCGGCTCGAGCTCGGCGAGCGCCAGCATGCTCGGGCCGTCGCTCGGCGCGCTGTCGGGATCCGGGTGCGTCTCGACGAACAGCGCGTCGACGCCGCACGCGACCGCCGCGCGCGCGAGCGGGGCGATCAGGTCGCGCCGCCCGCCCGACGAGCCGCCCGCGCCGCCCGGCGACTGCACGCTGTGCGTCGCGTCGAAGATCACCGGTGCGAACGCGCGCATCGTGCTGAGGCCGCGGTAGTCGACGACGAGGTCGTGGTAGCCGAACGTCGTCCCGCGCTCGGTCAGCAGGACGCGCTCGCCGCCGCCCGCGCGCACCTTGTCGACCGCGAAGCGCATGTCGCCGGGCGCGAGGAACTGGCCCTTCTTGACGTTGACGACCCGGCCCGACGCGCCGGCCGCGCGCAGCAGGTCGGTCTGGCGGCACAGGAACGCCGGGATCTGCAGCACGTCGACCACCTCCGCGACGCGCGGCACCTGGCCCGCGTCGTGGACGTCGGTCGTGACGGGCAGGCCGAGCGTGTCGCGCACCTCCGCCAGGATCGCGAGCGCCGGCTCCATGCCGATCGAGCGAAACGACGTCGCCGACGTGCGGTTCGCCTTGTCGAAGCTGCCTTTGAAGACGAGCGGCACGTCGAGCCGCGCGCAGACGTCGCGCAACCGCGTCGCGACCGCGAGCGCGAGCTCGCGGCTCTCGAGCAGGCATGGGCCGGCGATCAGCGTCAGCCTGCCGTCTCCCGGCGCCACGCCCGGCGCGATCTCGACGGCCGCGGGCATCAGGCCGGCAAGTGCGCGCGCACCGCGTCGTGCAGGCGCAGCAGCCCCACGCAGCGCCCGCCGTCGATGACCACCGGCGCGGAGATGAACGCCTTCGGCCGCGTCTCGAGCAGCAGCAGCGCCTGCGACAGCGGCAGCTCCGGCGACAGGGTGAGGGGTTTCGTCGTCATGACCGCGACGACCGGGACCTGCGCGATGTTGTCGACCTCGAGCAGCTGGCGGCGCACGTCGCCGTCGGTGAGAAAGCCCGCGAGCCCGCCCGCCGCATCGACGACGCAGACCGCGCCGTAGCCCGTGCGCGTGATCTCGAGCACGGCGTCCTTCAGCGTCGCCGTCGGCCCGACGCAGGGCAGCTCGGAGCCCTGGCACATGACGTCGCCGACGCTCAGGCGCAGCCGCGCGCCGAGCGCGCCCGCCGGGTGCAGGCGCGCGAAGTCGTCGGCCGTGAAGCCGCGTGCGCGCATCACGGCGGCGGCGAGCGCGTCGCCGACCGCGGACGCGGCGAGCGCGCTCGCCATCGGCGCCGCGTCGAGCGGGCAGCCCTCGCGCTCGACCGAGACGTCGAGCGCGATGTCCGACTCGCGCGCGATCGGCGAGCCGGGGACGCCTACGATCGCGATCAGCGTCGCGCCGCGCGCGCGCAGGTGCGGCAGCAGCGTCATGAGCTCCGACGAGGCGCCGCTCTTGGAGAACAGCAGCGCGGTGTCGGAGGTGCTGACGACGCCGAGGTCGCCGTGCAGCGAGTCCGAGGCGCTGAGGTACAGCGCGGGCAGCCCCGCCGAGCGCAGCGTCGCGGCGACCTTCTGCGCGATGTGGCCGGACTTCCCGACGCCGAGCGCGAGGATCTTGCCGGCGGTCTGCGTCAGCGCGTCGACGGCGTCGTCGAAGGACTCGTCGAGGTTGTCGTGCAGGCGGTGCAGCGCGGCGATCTCGTCGGTGATCGTGCGCCGGCCGACGTCGCGGTGCGATCCGGGGGCGTTCATGTCGCGTCCCGGGCGAGGAACGCGGCGCGGACGCGTTCGAGCTGGCCGGGCGTGTCGACGGACGGGCCCTGGGGCGAGACCTCGAAGGTGTGCAGGTGCAGGCCGGCCTCCAGCCAGCGCAGCTGCTCGAGGCGCTCGGTGTCCTCGAGCGGGCTCGGCGGCAGCGCGCCGAACGCGCGCAGGAACTCCGCGCCGTAGGCGTACAGGCCGACGTGACCCCAGAAGCTCGTCGCGCTCGGCCAATCCGGTGGCGGAGCATCGCGGACGTGCGGGACGGGGCTGCGCGAGCAGTACAGGACACGGCCGTCGTGCGCGCGGACGACCTTCACGACGCTCGGATCCTGAACGTCCTCGGAGCTGTGCATCCGGTAGACCGGCATCGTGACGGCGGCCGCGCCGATCGCGCGGTGCTCGCGCGCACACGCGGCGACGATCGCGGGATCGGTCAGCGGCGCGTCGCCCTGGAAGTTCACGACGACCTCGGCTTGCAGCCGCTCGGCGACCGACGCGATCCGCGCGGTGCCCGACGTGAGCTCGGGGTCGGTCAGCAGCACCTCGCCACCGAAGGCGCGCACCTCCGCGGCGACCTCCTCGGCGTCGGTCAGCACCACGACGCGCCCGGCCTGCGAGGCGAGCGCGACGTCGTGCGTGCGCCGCAGCATCGTGCGGCCGGCGATGTCCGCGAGCACCTTGCGCGGCAGGCGCGACGACTGCAGGCGGGCGGGGATCGCGACGACGGTCGCGAGCGTCACGCCGCCGATCCCATTGGTCCCTGGTCCGGATCGATGTTCGCGGTCGCGAGGTCGACGTCGACGGGCACCGGCTGCGCACCGGTGTGCGATACGGCCAACCACGTCGCGACGAACGTGTGGCCGGGCACGATGACCTCGTCGCCGGGGCCGATCCCGTAGCCGCGTAGCAGCAGGTGCAGCGCGTCGAGGCCGCTCGCCACGCCGACCGCGTGGCTCGCACCGCAGAACGCCGCGAGCTCGCCTTCGAACGCCTCGAGCTCGGGGCCGAGCACGCAGCGCCCCGGCGTGCTCGCGACGCGGTGCCACGCCGCGTCGAGCTCCTCGCGAAGCTCGTCGTAGGCGGCGGGCAGATCGAGGAAGGGGACCACGGGCTGTGCCCAGGCTACAAGGCACGGACGGGCTCGTGAGCGCGTCCGCTCAGCGCAGCGTCGAGCCGAGGTCCATCGTGAACGTCGCGCCCGGCCGGCTCGGGTAGGCGGGGATGCCGACCGCCACGCCGATGCCCGCGAACCTCAGCTTCGGCTGCAGGATGTTGGCGCGATGCGGCGGGCTGGCCATCCAGTCGCTGACGGCGGCGGCCGCCGTCTCCTGCGAGTTGTAGTCCATGTTCTCGGCCCGGGTCGCGCCCTTGTAGCCGAGCTTCGGCAGCCGCTGGGCGAACGTCGCGCCGCCCTTCGTGTTGTGGTCCCAGTAGCGGTGGCGGACCATGTCGGCGGCGTGGCTGCTCGCCGCACTTGCGAGCAGCGTGGAGCGCACGAGCTTGCTGCGCCCGTTCCTGCGGCGCTGGACGTTGACGAGACACAGGACCGCGGCGTCGACTCGGGTGCGGGTGGCGGCGGTCGGCGGCAGTGCGGCGTCGGCGCAGCCGTTGACCTTGGCCCCCGGCAGCTTGTGCTTCGGCGTTCCCGCCTTCACCGTCACCCTGACGGTCTTCGTCGCCGTGGTCAGCAGCGGGCCCGAGCAGCTGCCCGCGAGCACCGAGATCTTCACGCGATGCGCGCCCGCGTGGCGGAACGCATATGGCAGGCGCAGGTGCACGAGGCCGGGCGAGCCGGTCTGCGTCTGCAGCTGGCAGGCGCTCGAGCCCACGAGCCCGGCCCCCTCGCCGAACTGCACCTTGAGCCCGACCACGGGGACGCTCGTGGAGCGCGCGTTCACCCTCAGCACGACGGTGTGACCCACGCGTACGGGGGCGCCGCCGAAGCCCGCCGACACGACGACGGGCGGCCGCGGCGCCGGCGGCGGCAGCGGCGTCACCACGGCCGGCGTGACGGCGACGCTCTGCTTGGCGTCCGCGCAGGCGCTCGCGACCGGGACGTTGTTCGCGTCGCCGGCGTACGTCGCGACCCAGCGATACGTGCCGGCGACGGTCGGGGTGAAGGCCGCCGATGCCGCGGTGGCGGTAGGGCTCACCGTCGCCGTGGAGGTGAAGACGGGCGCCGCGGCGCACGCCGTGTCGCCGTTGGCGTACAGCGCGAACTGCACCGTCTCGCCGGCGCTGGGACTGACGAGGCCGTTGATCGTGGCGCTGTCGCTCAGCGCGCCCGCGCCGAGCGCGACGCCGGACGAGGCGCTCGCGGCGATCGTCGGCGTCGCTCGCCCGACCACCACCGACTCGCCCGCGGCGCTGCACGCGCCCGTGACCGGGAGGTTGTTCGCGTCGCCGCCGTAGCTCGCCCGCCAGCGATAGGTCCCGGCCTGCGCCGGCGTGAACGAGGGCGAGGTCACCGCGCCGCCGGCGACCGGGTAGGCCACCGCCGACGAGGTGAACGCGGGCGTGTTCGCGCAGCTCGCGTCGTCCGGCCCGTAGAGGCGGAACACGACCGTCGCGCCGGCGAGCGGGCTCGAGCGGCCGCTGACCGTCGCCGCGTCGGTCAGCGCGCCGGCGCCGAGCGCGACGTTCGGCGACGCCGTCGAGGCGATCGTCGGCGCGGCCGTGGCGACGACGGTCGACTCGCCGGCGGCGTTGCACGCGCCCGCGATCGCGGCGTTGTTCGCATCGCCGCTGTAGGAGGCCGTCCAGCGGTAGGTGCCGACGCTGGCGGGCGTGAACGGCGTCGACGTCACGGGGCCGCCGGTGGCGGGGTAGGGCACGGTCGAGGTCGAGATCACCGCGCCCGAGCAGCTCGCGTCGTCGGGGCCGTAGAGGTCGAACAGGATCGTCGCGCCGGCACCGGGGCTCGTGCGACCCGTCACCGTCGCGCTGTCGGTCAGCTGGCCGGCGCCGAGCACGACGTTCGGCGAGGCCGTCGTCGCGACCGCCGGCGTGGCGGTCGTCACGGCCGTCGACTCGCCGCTCGCGTTGCACGGGCTCGTGGCCGCGAGGTTGTTCGCATCGCCTCCGTAGGTCGCGGTCCAGCGGTAGGTCCCGATCTGCGACGGCGTGAACGCGGCCGATGTCACGGGACCGCCGGCGGGTGCCGGGTAGGGCACGGTGGACGTCGAAACCACGGTGCCGGTGCACGTCGCGTCGTCGGGGCCGTAGAGCGTGAACGTGACGGTCGCGCCCGCGACGGGGCTCGTGCGACCGCTGACCGTGGCGCTGTCGGTGAGCGTCCCGGCGCCGAGCGCGATTCCCGGCGACGCGGTGGTCGCGATCGTCGGCGTCGCCTTGGTGACCACGGTCGACTCGCCCGCGTCGCCGCACGCCCCGGCCGCCGCGGCGTTGTTGGCGTCGCCGCCGTACGACGCCACCCAGCGATACGTGCCGGCCTGCGTCGGGGTGAACGCCGGCGCGGACAGCACCGGCCCGCCCGTGGCCGGGTAGCTCACCGCCACGGACGTGAACGCCGGGCTCGCCGAGCACGTCGCGTCGTCGGGTCCGTACAGCTTGAACGTGACCGACGCGCCCGCGACGGGGGTCGTGCGACCGGTGACCGTCGCGCTGTCGGTCAGGGTCCCGGTGCCGAGCGCGACGCCCGCGGACGCGGTCGTGGCGATCGTCGGCGTCGCCTTCTGCACGACCGTGCTCTCGTTGGGCGCGTTGCACGTGCCCGTCACGGCGGCGTTGTTCGCGTCGCCGCCGTAGGTCGCGACCCAGCGGTACGTGCCGGCCTGCGTGGGGGTGAACGACGCCGACGTGACCGCTCCGCCGGCGGCGGGGTAGGCGACCGGCGCCGAGGTGAACGCCGGGCTCGCCGAGCACGTGGCGTCGCCCGGCCCGTAGAGCCTGAACGTGATCGTCGCGGTCGAGAGCGGGCTCGTGCGGCCCGTCACCGTCGCGCTGTCGGTCAGCTGGCCGGCGCCGAGGGCGATGCTCGCCGAGGCGGTCGTCGCGATCGCCGGCGATGTCGCCGGTGTCACGACCGTCGACTCGTTCACGGCGTTGCAGGC
>DASXCR010000064.1:0-23871 GCA_036491075.1 Solirubrobacteraceae bacterium | reverse complement strand
TCGGCGTTCCCGACGTCCTCGGAGGCGAGGATGATCATCCGCCGCGCGATGAAGCGGGGGTCCTCGCCGCCCTCGAGCATCACCGCGAGGTAATAGAGGCTCGCGTCGGGGTCGCTGCCGCGCGTCGCCTTGATCCACGCCGAGATCAGGTCGTAGTGCTGGTCGCCGGCCTTGTCGTAGCGCACGGCGCGCCGCTGCAGGGCGTCCTCCGCGACGGCGAGCGTCACGTGGCCGCTCGCCGCGGCGAGCTCGAGCGCGGCGAGCTGGGCGGCGCGACCGTCGACGACGAGGCGATCGTCTTCCTCGCCGAGCGCGCGGGCGGCGACGCGCGCACGGCGCTGGCGGCGCTCGAGCTCGCGGCGGCGACCGCGGGGGCCGCCGGGCGGGTGACGCTGGAGGGGGCCGAGGACGCGCTCCAGCGCCACGCGGTGCGCTACGACAAGGGCGGCGACCAGCACTACGACCTGATCTCGGCGTGGATCAAGGCGGTGCGCGCGTCGGATCCCGATGCCGGCCTGTACTACCTCGCGGTGATGCTCGAGGGCGGCGAGGACCCGCGCTTCATCGTGCGGCGCATGGTGATCCTCGCCTCGGAGGACATCGGCAACGCCGACCCGCAGGCGCTGGTCGTCGCGACGGCGGCCGCCGTCGCCGTCCAGCACGTCGGCCTGCCGGAGTGCCAGTTCGCGCTCGCGCAGACGACGATCTACCTCGCGCTCGCGCCGAAGTCCAAGGCGGCCTACCACGCGGTCGCCGCGGCCCGCGACCACGTCCGCACGCACGGCGCCGCCGGCCCGCCGCCGTGGCTGCAGTCCAGCAACTACGCGGGCGCCGCGAAGCTCGGCCGCGGCGAGGGCTACGACGACCCCCATCGCCACCCCGGTCACCTCTCCCCGCAGGACGTCATGCCGTCCGAGGTCTCCGGCATCCGCTTCTACGCCCCCGACGAGCAGGAGGCGGCGCTGCGCGATCGCCTCGCGGAGATCCGCGCCGCCCGCGGGCTTGCGAAGCCCTGACGCTCACACACTGCGGGCCCGGCGGCAACGTCGCCGGGCCGCTTGCGCTTATTTCATCTGTTGCGTATATTGCGATCATGCAGGTTTCCACTGTGGGCGCAGACGATGGTGACCGGGCTCGACGAAGAAGCGAGGCTCCTCATGGCTCCTGATTCCCAGTTGCTCGACAACGTGGTTGTGCCGGACCCCTCGGAGGGCGCGGCGATGCGCTCGCTGCACGAGCAGGTCGACGGCATGTTCCAAACGGGCTATCGGCCGGTGTTTATCGGACCGGACGGCGCGCATCTCGAGCTGCCCGCGTCCGCGTTTCGAGCGCTGGCGCTCGTCGTACGGGGCATGGCGGCCGGCCAGACGATGACGCTCATGTCGATCGGCACGCGGCTCACCACGCAGCAGGCCGCCGAGCTGCTGCACGTCTCCAGGCCGCACCTCGTCAAGCTGCTCGACGGCGGCGAGATCCCCTACGAGAAGGTCGGCACGCATCGCCGTGTCTGCGTCGAGGATGTTCTGGCCTACCGTGCCGAACGCGCTGAACGCCGGGGCGAGCAGCTGCGCGAGCTCGCCCAGCTCTCGCAGGACCTCGAGGGCGAGTACCGCTAGGACTGCGGTCCGTGTGGATGTCGCGCCCGGGGCTAGTCTGCGGGCGTGGCGTACTCGGTCGTGCTCGATGCGTGCGTGCTGTACCCGGCGTCGCTGCGCGACACGCTGTTGCGCTTTGCGCACGCCGAGTTCTACGACGTGCTGTGGAGCGCTCGGATCCTTGACGAGGCCGAGCGCAACCTGATCGCCCACGGCCGCGTGAGTGCCGAAGGCGCCCATCGCCTCCGCAGCAAGCTGGCCGAGTCGTTTGACGGCGCCTGCGTCGGCGCCGTGGAGATCGCTGGCCTGGAATCGGCGATGACCAACGATCCGAAGGACCGCCATGTGCTCGCCGCAGCCGTCGCGTCCCAAGCCCAGGCGGTCATCACGATGAACCTCATGGATTTCCCAGAGGCGGCGTCGGCCCCGTATGGCGTCGAGATCTTGCACCCCGACGAGTTCCTCACGGTCCTCTGCGGCCTCGACCCTCAGCTCGCGGTCGACATCGTCACCGAGCAGGCCGGCGCGCTTCAGAAGCCGCCGCTGACGGTCCACGGCCTCCTGGATCGCCTCAGCCTAACCGTCCCCACGTTCGCCGCAGCGATCCGCAGCCATCTGCCCGAGCGCACGATCCGCTCGTGGACCACCGTGTATACCCGGTCGACCGTCGCCCTCGGTGGTCAGCTTCGTAGTGCCCGACATGCTTAGCTTAGCCGAGACGGGTTTCCTCCAAGATCACCGTTGGCAACGTGCTAGAGCGTGCTGAGTCAGAACGGTTTGATCGAACACGCGTCGATTTCTCGATTCAGTTCGTCGCTGACTAGGGAGATTCGGAAGGAGGAACTGGCTCATGGCGCGACCCGACCTAGCCTTCCTTCTTTGTGTCCGCCGGCTCGTAGAGGAACGCGACGAGCTGCTTGGCACGCGTCAGGACGATCCGCTGCGTCCCGCCGAAGAAGTCGACCGCGACCCGGAAGCCCCCCACTCGCCGCGGGTGGCCGGCCTTGATCCAGCGGCGCGCCAGAGCGCGCGCCGCGGGGCACGCCATGCCGCGGCCGCGCGCGCGGACGTCGTGCGCACCCGGTCCGCGCGTGGCGAGATCGCCGCAGCGCCGGGCGGTGACAGGCGCCGGGATCGCCTGCCAGTCCGGCGACTCGTCGAGGCCCGGGTAGCTCGTCAGCCGCCGCACGTGCACGCCGTCGGCGGTCATGACCTCGATGTCCTCGTGCGCGTTGTCGACGCCGCTGGAGTACGCGATGAAGCGACCGTCCGGCGACCAGGCCGCGCCCTCGTCGTGCAGCGCGTTGTGCGTCAGCTGGCGGACGTCGGTGCCGTCGGCGGCCATCGTCCAGATCTCGAGGTCGCCCTCCGGGTTGCCGCCGCCGACGTTCGCGTTGCTCTCGAACGCGATCCGCGTGCCGTCCGGCGACCAGGCCGGCCCCGAGTCGAAGGTGCCCGGCGTGTCGAAGATCGTCTTCTCGTCGCTGCCCTGCGCGTCGACGGTGAAGATGCCGCGGTCGGTGTCGCCCTTCGGCGAGACGATCGCCGCGAACAGGATCCGCGTCATGTCCGGCGACCACGACGGATACAGCGGCGGATGCGACGGCTGCGACAGCAGCCGCTGGCCGTTGCCCAGCAGCGAGCCCATCGCCCAGATGCTCGACTGCAGCCCCGGTCCGCTGCGGCGATAGAGGATCTCGTCGCCGTGCGGATACCACGACGGCTGGCTCGACGCGACGCCGTCGGGCGAGCTCGTGAGCTGCTCGTACGCGCGGCCGGACGCCGACATCCGCGCGACCTCGTAGTTGATCGTCGACCCGGGCTTGCGGATCGAGTAGGCGATGTCGGTCCCGCTCGGCGACCAGTCCGGCTGGCGATCGGCCTGCGGGCTCGTCGTCAGCCGTCGCAGGTCGGTCCCGTCGGGGTCGATCGTGAAGATGTCGTCGCTGCGCGCCACGCCCGCCGGCGGGTCGACGCGCTGGCTGCCGAAGGCGATCCGGCCGTTGAACGTGTCCGTCAGCGGGCCGATCGCCGCGGTCCTCGCGTCGCCCGCGGCAGTGGCCCGTCCGGCCGACGCCGACCCCGGCGCGGCGAGGAGGACGAGCGTGGCGGCGAGCGCTGCGCGCGCGAGTCCTCGCCGCGGGTGTGAGCGGTGCACGACCTGTATCTAAGCTCACCGCATGGCGCGCCCGCCCACCCGGACGACGGCCGCGGCGCGGATCGACGCCGTCAGCCCGATCGACGGGGCCGGTCTCGGCTCGGTCGCGATCACCGATCCCGCCGACGTCGGCGTCGCGGTCGCGGAGGCCGCCGAGGTCCAGCGGCTGTGGGCGGCGCTGCGCCTCGCCGACCGCGCGCGCTACCTCTCGCGTGCCGCGCAGGCCGTCATCGACGAGTGGGACGAGCTCGTGCGCGTGATCGTCGCCGAGCAGGGGCGCCCGCTCGCCGAGGTCCAGAGCATGGAGCTGCTGCCCGCGGTCGAGACGCTGCAGTGGCTCGCCGAGGCGGGCCCGCGCATCCTCGCGCCCGAGCGTGTGGGCCTGTCGCGCACGCTGCAGCCCGTCAAGCGCGCGCGCCTGACGTTCGAGCCCGTCGGCGTCGTCGCCGTGCTCACGCCGGGCGCCGAGCCGTTCGCCACCCCGCTCGGCGACGTCGCGGTCGCCCTGATGGGCGGCAACGGCGCCGTCCTGCACCCGTCGCCGCTCGCCGCGCTGGCTGCCGAGCGCATCGGTCGCGTGTTCGTCCGCGCGGGCCTGCCCGAGGGCCTGCTGCAGATCGTCCACGGCGGTCCCGCGACGGCGCGCGCGCTCGTGTCCGCGCCGGAGATCGCCCACGTCCGCTTCACCGGCTCCTCGCAGGCCGGCCGCGACGTCGGCGAGGCCTGCGCGCGCGAGCTCAAGCGCGCGACGGTCGAGGTCGGCGGGAAGGACCCGATGCTCGTGCTCGCCGACGCCAACCTGCCGCGCACGATCGCCGGCGCCGTCTGGGGGGCGTTCGCGAACGCGGGCCAGTCGGGCGGCTCGCTCGCCCGCGCCTACGTCATGCAGGAGCGGGCCGAGCGCTTCGTCGCCGGGGTCGTGGCCGCGGCCCGCGCGCTGCGCGTCGGGCACCCGCTGGCACCGGACACGTCGGTCGGCCCGCTGCTCGCGGCCGACCGCAGCACGCGGCTCACCGAGCTGATCGACGACGCGGTCGGGGCCGGCGCCACCCTGCACTGCGGCGGCGCGCAGCAGGTGGAAGGGCTCTCGGGCGCGTTCTTCGCACCCGCCGTGCTGACTGGCGTCCCGCGCGACGCGCGGCTCCTGCGCGAGGACGCGCCCGGCCCGTGGCTCGCGATAGAGGCGGTCGACGGCGAGGAGGAGGGGATCGCGCGCTGCAACGCGGGGCTGGGCGGCCTCGGCGCGTCGGTCTGGACGAGCGACCAGCACAAGGGCGCGCGCGTCGCGCGCGAGATCCGCGCGGGGATGGTCTGGATGAACGACCACGTCGTCTCGCGCGCCGAGCCGCAGCTGCCGTGGGGGGCCGTCCACGGCGCGGGCGTCGGCCGCGCGCGCGGCGCCGTCGCCCTGCGCGCCTCCGTCGAGCCGAAGCTCGTCACCTGGGACCCGGCCGCAGGGCGGATGGCGTGGTGGCAGCCCTACGACGCCTCCATCGTGGGTGCCTGGCGCGCGCTCGCCCGGCTGCGCTCGGTCCGCGACGCCGACCGCGAGCTCGGCTGGCGCAGCGGCGCCCGCCCGCTCGCCCGGGTGGCGGTGCGATCCGCGCGCGCGGCCCGCCGCCGCTGAGCCGGGCACCGCGCCCAGCGGAGCCCAGGTTGGACGGTCTCCCCGCTGGAAACCCGACAATCTCCCCGTGGGCGGGCCGCCGGCCCCATCGGATCGCTCGGACCGTCAACGAGTCCGCCCGCGAGCGACGAGCTCGGGCGCGGTCAGCCGTCGTCGAAGCGCAGCGCCCGAACCTCTGCCGCGCGCTGCTCGTTGTACTCGCGCCCGAGGCGCTGGAAGTCGCGCAGCAGCCTCAGCTCCTCGATCGTGTAGCGGCCCAGCGCCGCATGCAGCTCGGCGAGCGGGCCCCAGATGACCCCGGTGCGCTCGCGGGCGAGGTCGGTGAGCTCGACGAGCACGCGGCGGCGGTCGTCGGGGTCCGACAGGCGCCGGGCGTAGCCGGCCTTCTCGAGGCGGTCGATGACGGCGGTGACGGCCGCCGTCGTCAGGCCGCTCGCCTCCGCCAGCCGCCCGGCCGCGACCGGTCCCTCGCGATCGATGACGTCCATGCAGCGTCCGTCGGTGCGGTTGATCCCGAGCGCGCGGCACGCCGCGGCGTCCATCTGATCGGTCGCCGATTGCGCCGCGCGCACCTCCCACGCGAGCTCTGCCAGCACCTCGTCCTTGGTTTGTCTTGACACGTTGATATCTCGCCAACTAAGGTATCTAGAAGTTCTAGAGATCTTACCAGGAGGTACGACACGATGATCGAGGCGCATGGCCTCACGAAGCGCTACGGCGAGGTCCAGGCCCTCGACGGGCTGAGCTTCGCCGTCGCGCCCGGCACGATCTTCGGGCTGCTCGGCCCCAACGGCGCCGGCAAGTCGACGGCCGTGAAGGTCCTCACGACGCTCGCCCGCGCCGATGGCGGCGCGGCCCGCGTAGCGGGCTTCGACGTCATGCGCGACCCCGCGAAGGTGCGCCGCAGCATCGGCGTCGTCGCGCAGCGCTCCGGCGTCGACGGGGAGCTCACCGGGCGTGAGAACGTGCTGCTGCAGGGCCGCCTGCAGGGTCTGCGTGGACGCGACCTCGCCCAGCGCGCCGACGCGCTGCTGGCCGAGCTCGGCCTCGCCGACGCTGCCCGCCGCGTCGCGAAGGGCTACTCCGGGGGCATGCAGCGCCGGCTGGACATCGCGATCGGCCTCGTCCACCGGCCGAAGGTGCTGTTCCTCGACGAGCCGACCACCGGCCTCGATCCAGAGGTTCGCGCCGCGATGTGGGCGGAGATCTCGCGCCTGAGGCGCGACGAGGGGCTGACGATCCTGCTCACGACGCACTACCTCGAGGAGGCGGACCGGCTCGCCTCCGCGCTGGCGATCGTCGACCGCGGCCGCGTCGTCGCGCACGGCACGCCGGACGAGCTGAAGGCCGACCTCGAGGGCGACGCGCTGCGCGTCGAGCTCGGCGACGCGTCGGTCGGCGGCAACGTCACGTCGGCGCTCGCGCACGTCGGCGGCCTGCGCGAGGTGCAGGTCGACGGCCGCACCCTGCACGCGCGCGCGCAGGACGGCGCCCGCACGGTGCCGGCGCTGCTCGCCGCGCTGGACTCACACGCGATCGCGGTCGCCTCGGTCACCGTCTCGCGCCCCTCGCTCGACGACGTCTACCTGCGCTTCGCCGGCCGCTCGTTCGCTGCCGCCGAGGCCGCGTCGTCATCGACGGCGGCCACGCACGACAACCACGAGGAGCCCGCCCGATGACCGCCGTCGCAGACACCTTCTCCCTGACGATCCGCGACCTGCTGCGGCTCGTCCGTCAGCCGTGGTTCGTCGCGATCGTCCTCGTGCAGCCGATCATCTGGCTGTTGCTCTTCGGCGCGCTGTTTGCGCGCGTCGTCGACATCCCCGGCTTCCACGGCGGCGACTACAAGCAGTACCTCGTGCCCGGCGTGCTCGTGATGACCGCGTTCTTCTCCAGCGGTTGGAACGGGATGGCGACGATCGACGACCTCAACCGCGGTATCGTCGACCGCCTGCTCGTCACGCCGGTGAGCCGGATGCCGCTGATCGGCGGGCGCGTGCTGCAGAACCTCGTGCAGCTCGTCATCCAGTCGCTCGTGATCGTCGCGATGGCGCTCGCGATCGGCGTCTCGTTTCACGGCGCCGCCGGCGGGATCCTCGTGATGATCGTCGCCGCCGGGCTGCTCGGCACCGGCTTCGCCGCGCTGTCGAACGCGCTCGCGCTGCTGACCCGCCAGGAGGAGAGCCTGATCGGCGCGGTGACGTTCCTGCAGCTGCCGCTGACGTTCCTGTCGACGGCGTTCATGCAGCCGGCCCTGATGCCCGGCTGGATCGACACGGTCGCGAGGTACAACCCCGTCGACTGGGCGATCCGCGCCGGCCGCGAGGCGGTCGCAGCGAACACCGACTGGTCGTCGGTCGCGGGCTACTGCGGCCTGCTGGCCGCGTTCGCGTTCGTCTGCCTGCTGCTCGCGACGCGCGCGTCTCGTGCCTACCAGGCGCAGGTGTAGGGCGCCGGCGAGCCCGCGCGTGGCGAGTCGTGAGCGCTATCCAGCCACAGCTCACCACGTGTGGGAGGACGAACGGCTCAGGCAGCGCGCGCGCTCGGCACGAGCCGCACGCGCTCGGGCGCCAGCGGCACGAGCAGCCGCTTCGTGTACTCGGCCGCGCCGCGCAGCGCAAGCGAGCGCAGCGGATCCCAGTGCAGGCCGTACTGCCTGCGCAGCTTCGACGGCAGCAGCCCGACCGTGACGAAGTTCACGAGCTCGAGCACCGGCCGCCGGGCGAGCGGCACCGCCGGGCGCATGACGATGTCGATCGCGAGCTCGCGGGCGGCGGGCGTGACGAACAGGTCGTCGCCGTCGAGCATCTCGCGCATGTAGGCGTCGAACGCGTCGATGTCCGCGGGCATCTCGCCGGGCCGCAGGCCGAACAGGCCGCCCATGACGCGGTAGTCCTGCCAGTAGGCGTCGCGCTCGGCGTGCGACAGCGACGCGACGTAGCGCTCGTAGACGACGAGCGCCGAGTCCGCGAGCGTCGCGAGCACCCACAGCAGCAGCTCGGGATCGTCGGCGGCGAACGGGGTGCCGGCCGGGAAGCGACCGGCGGGGCGCTCGAGCTCGCCGCGCACGCGCGCGTGCATCGCGCGCACCCGTCGCGTCGAGCGGTCGGCCTCCTCGCGCGACCCGAACGCGATCCGGTCCATCACCTGCGCGGTCCGGCGCAGGCGCTCGTAGGGCGCGTCCATCGCGCCGGTGTGCGCGAAGAAGCCCTCGAACGCGACCGGGTGCGACGCCTGCATGAGCAGCGCGCGCGGGCCGGAGAAGGCGACGGCCATCTCGCGCTGGACGCGGCGGATCATCGAGTCGTCGGTGAAGTAGGAGTCCATCGTCGTCGAGGTTGCCTTACGTGGCACTACCCTTCTCGGTTCATGCCCGCCCAGGCCTACGCCGGCAAGGAATGCGTCTGCCAGCTCCGCAAGGGGATCTGCGACCAGTCGTGCGTGCAGGACATGCTCGACACGCCGTTCTACATCGCGTGCCTGAAGCTGTCGGGACGGCGCTGCCTCGTCGTCGGCGGCGGCGAGATCGGCCTCGAGAAGGTCGAGGGGCTGCTCGCCTGCGACGCGACGGTGCGCCTGATCGCGCCCGACGCGGTCGACGAGCTGCAGCGGCTCGCCGCCGAGGGATCGATCGAGTGGGAGCGCCGCGACTACGAGCGCTCCGACCTCGAGGGGTCGTTCATGGCGATCGCCTGCACCGACGACTCGGAGATCAACATCGGCGTCTACGAGGACGCAGAGGCGCGCGCGATGCTCGTGAACATCGTCGACGTGCCGCCGCTGTGCAACTTCATCCTGCCGGCGATCGTGCGCACCGGTCCGCTGGCGATCGCGATCTCCACGGCCGGCGCGTCGCCGGCGCTCGCCAAGCGCATGAAGCGCGAGATCGCGGCGCTGTTCGGCGACGAGTACGCCCGCCTGGCGATCATGCTCAACGACGCCCGCGGCTGGGCGAAGGGCACGCTGCCGACCTATCAGGACCGCAAGGCCTTCTTCGAGTCCCTCGTCAACGGCGAGCCCGACCCGATCGAGCTGTTGCGCGCGGGAGACGAGCACGCCGTGCTCGACCTCGTCGCCGCCGCGCAGCGCACGCACGCGCCGGCCTGAGGCGCGGGGCCCGAGCGGCCCGCTCGCGTCGCCGGTGTCAGCACCGCGGGGCGTCGTGCGACGTGTCGGGCGGATGCGCAACCGACGTCGCGCAACTTCCGGCCGGGCGCCCCCGTTGTCAGGGTCATGCGCTCCCGCCTTCTGCTCGTCCCGCTGTTCACCGCCTGCATCGCCGCCGCGTCCGCCGCGCCCGTGCTGGCCGACGATGTCGTCGCCGACAACCTCACCCGCGACACGCCGATCTCGGCGCGCGCCGGCGTGGTCGCGTACTCCGAGTTCGACAAGGCGACCCAGCTCTACCACCTCGTGCTGCAGTCCGCGAGGGCTCGCCGGCAGGCGCCGATCCCGGGGTCGGCGAAGCCGTTCGACGTCAGCCTCGGCAGCGATCGCCGCGGGCGCCCGGTCGCGCTGTACTCGCGTTGCAGGACGGCGAGCGAGACCGGCTGCGACGTCTACCGCTACGACCTGACCTCCGCGACCGAGCAGAAGATCAAGGCCGTCTCCGGGCCGACCGAGGACGAGGCCTGGCCGGCGCAGGACGGCAACCTGCTCACGTTCGTGCGGCGCCGCCCGCACGGCGCGCCCAAGAACGCAGAGATCCGCGACTGCGACCTGATCTTCGTCAAGAACCTCGCCTCCACGGCGCCCAGCAAGCGCCTGGATCGCGGCTCCTGCGCGCGGACGACCGGCCTCTCGATCCGCGGCTCGCGCATCGTCCAGGTGACGTTCGGCTCGCCGCCGCGCACCCGCTTCGCCAGCCAGGTGCGGCTGCTGTCGGCGCACGGCGGCGCGGTGAAGGTGCTCGCCAGCCAGACGTCCGGCGAGGAGTCCAACGACTTCGCCTCGCCCAACCAGTCGCAGTCGTCGGTGTTCCTGACGCGCATCGGCGTGCATGTCCGCGGCGGCGGCAACTTCGTGCGCCTCGACATCGCCTCGCGCAAGCTCCACGAGGTGCCGGCCCACGTCGGGCTCACCGGGGCACTGGCGCGCGACGAGCACGGGAGCTTCTGGTACGTCGAGACGCCCGAGTCCACCGATCAGAGCTGCGTCGACGCCGCCTCGGCGCCGTGCCGCCTGACGCACGCGTCGTCGAGCCCGTTCGGATCGGCCGAGCGCACGCTGACGCCGGTCATGACGATCTCCGCGCCATCCGACAGCGCGGTGGTCCCGACGATCTTCGGCGATCCGTTCGCGCTCTCGGGCCGTCTGACGCGGACCGTGGTGCGCGCCGGCGCGGTCCTGCGCAGCGACCCGCTGGCGAACGTCACGGTGCGGCTGTTGCGGCGCGTGAGCGATCCCTCGCAGCCCGAGCTGCACGAGGCGTTCGCCCCGACGGCCCTGACCGCGACGACGGCCGCCGACGGCAGCTGGTCGATCCCGCTCGCGACACCGCCTGCCGAGCCGTGGTTCTCCGCGGTCACCGAGGGCCAGCCCGCGCGCACGTTCGCCGGTCGCGGCACCGTCGGCACGGTGAACGCGCGGATCGCGCTGACCGTGAGCGGCGCCACGTTCGCCGGCACCGTCACGCCGGCGCAGCCCGGACGCACCGTGAAGATCCAGCGGCTCGCCAAGCGGGTCTGCCAGACGGCGCAGAACGGGCAGCGCATCTGCAACGACAGCTGGGACGCCGTCGCCGACGCGCCGCTGAACGCCGCCGGCACCGGCTTCTCGGTCACGATCGCGACCCCGCCATCGCCGGGCACCTACAGCGCCGCGCTCCCGTTCGCCGATCAGCAGGCCGACCCGAACGCCTACGCCGGGCGCAGCTCGGACACGCCGATCGGGTAGCGCGCTCGCCACGGGCGGCGCGAACGTCCGCGCGGCCGCGTGGGATTCCGAGCCCACGACGCGGGCCGAGCTCGCGATGCCCGGGCCCGGCGACGGGCGGCGCTGAGCACGGCGCGGGCGACGGCGCCGTCGCGGCGCGCCCCCGACGGGCCGGAAACGCCAAGAGCCGATCGAACCGCCCCCGCCCGCTCGCGCGCAATAGCTTGCAGTGGATGCCGGCCCCCGACCCAGCCGTCAGCCTGCGCGGTGCCGGCCGCCGCTACGGCGAGCGCGCGGCGCTGCGCGACGTCACGCTCGATCTGCCGCCCGGCCAGACGCTCGTCGTCTTCGGCCCCAACGGCGCCGGCAAGACGACGCTGCTGCGGATGCTCGCGACGCTGCTGCGCCCGCACGCCGGCGAGGTGCGCGTGCTCGGCCGCTCGCTGCCCGACGACGGCTACTCCGTGCGCGGCCGGATCGGCTTCCTCGGCCACGAGGCGCTGCTGTACCGCGAGCTCAGCGGGCGCGAGAACCTGCGCTTCCACGCGCGGCTGCACGCCGTCGCGGACCCCGCCGCCCGCGTGCAGGCCGTCCTCGAAGCCGTCGGCATGGACGCCCGCGCCGACGATCCCGTCGCCGAGCTGTCGCGCGGGATGCTGCAGCGGCTCGCGGTCGCGCGGGCCGTCCTGCACGAGCCCGAGCTGCTGCTGCTCGACGAGCCGCTGGCGAACCTCGACCCCGCCGCGATCGCGCAGGTCGCGCCGCTGATCGGCACCGGCAGCGGCCTCACGCGCGTCATCACGAGCCACGACCCGGTCGGCGGACTCGTCGGCGCCGACCTCGTGCTCGGCCTCAAGGGCGCGCGCACGCAGCTGCTCGCGCCCGCGTCCGAGGTCGGCAGCGAGCAGATCACGGCGCTGTACGCATGAGGCGCACGGTCGCGGCGCTGCTGGCGAAGGAGCTCGCACTCGAGCTGCGCACCGGCGAGTCCGTTCCCGCGATGGTGCTGTTCAGCATCACGACGTACGTGATCTTCCACTTCGGCCTGAATCGCAACGTCATCGACGGCGACCTCGCGGCCGGCGTGCTGTGGGTGACGCTGCTGTTCGCCGCGATCCTCGGCATCAACCGGCTGTTCGTCGCCGAGTACGAGCAGGGCGGCTTCGACGGCTTCCTGCTCGCGCCCGTCGACCGCACCGCGCTGTTCGTCGCCAAGGCGATCACGCTGTTCTGCTTTCTGTGCATCGTCGAGGTCGTGGCGGTCCCGGCGTTCGGGATCCTGCTGCTCGGGCCGTCGCTCGGACAGGCGCTGCCGGCGCTGCTCGTCGTGCTGCTCGCCGCGAACGCCGGCATCGCCGTCGTCGGCACGCTCGTCGCCGCGATGGCGATCCAGACGCGCGCCCGCGACCTCATGGTGCCGCTGCTCGTGCTGCCGCTGCTCGTGCCCGTCGTGCTCGGCGCCTCGCACGCGACGTCGCCGCTGCTGGGCCAAGGCGGCGCGGGCGCGCTGCCTGGTGACTGGATGGCCCTGCTGGCTCTCTATGATCTGCTGTTCGCGCTGATCGCGTACGCGGTCTTCGACTTCCTCCTGGAGGACTGACCCATCGTCTACGGCAAGGGCCTGAAGGGCCTGTCCATCGCCACCGTCGTCGTGCTCACGACGGCGTTCGCGCTCGTCTTCTTCTACGCGCCGACCGACGCCGACCAGGGGATCATCCAGAAGATCTTCTACGTCCACGTGCCGATGGCGATCGTCGCGCTGTGCGGCTTCGTCGCCGGCGGGATCTTCGGGATCATGCACCTGCGCACCCGCGACCAGCGCTGGGACATGCGCTCCTACGTGACGATCCACCTGTCGATCATCCTCGCGGTCGGGGTGCTCGTCACCGGCTCGATCTGGGCGCGGATCTCGTGGGGGCACTGGTGGGTCTGGAACGAGCCGATGCTCGTCGTCTTCCTGATCGTCTTCCTGCTGTACGCGACCTATCAGCCGCTGCGCTTCTCGATCGAGGACCGCGAGAAGCAGGCGCGCTACGCGTCGGTCTTCGCGATCACGGCGGGCGCGTTCGTGCCGCTGTGCTTCGGCGCCGTGCGGATGGCGCAGAACCTCACCCATCCGCAGGCCGGCACGATGACGACGCACGGGCCCGGCAGCGTGACGCTGACGTTCCTCTGCTCGCTGACCGGCATGACGCTGCTGTTCGTGACGCTCTGCAAGTACGAGATGGCCTCCAAGAACGCGACCTCCAAGCTGCGCTCGCTGCGCAGGCGCCTCGCCGGCGAGGACGACTTCATCCCGACGGGCGGCCGCAGCGCCGCGCCCCAGATCTGATGCTCGAGCTCGCCTTCGCCGGCGGTGACCGCTACGTCGCGGGCGCCTACATCGTCTTCCTGGCCCTGATCCTCTCGTACCTGGCGATCATGGCCAGCAAGCTCAGCAAGATCGAGCGCGAGGTCGTCGAGATCTCCGAGATCGTCGAGCGGCGCGCGCAGGGCGCCGAGGCCGTGCCCCCCCGATCCAAGGAGCCGGTCGCATGAGCGAGCTCATCACGCTCGGCATCTCGCACAAGACGGCGCCGGTGCAGATGCGCGAGCGCCTCGCGCTGACGCAGCCCGCGATGCGCGGCTTCCTGGTGGAGGTCGTCGAGCATCCCGAGGTGCAGGAGGCGGTCGTGATCTCGACCTGCAACCGCACCGAGCTGACGCTCGTCGTCGGCGACCCGGTGCTCGCCGAGAGCGGTGTGCTCGGGATGCTCGCCCAGCGCGCGCAGGTCCGCCCGACCGAGCTCGCCGAGAAGATCTACTCGCCGCGCAACTGCGACGCGGCGCGCCAGCTGTTTCGGGTCTGCAGCGGGCTGGAGTCGATGATCGTCGGCGAGGCCGAGATCCAGGGCCAGGTCAAGCGCGCCTACGAGGAGGCGCTTGCCGCCGGCACGACCGGGCCGCTGACGAACCGCCTCTTCACCGCCGCGCTGCAGACCGGCAAGCGCGTGCGCTCGGAGACCGCGATCGGCCTCGGCCGCGCATCGATCTCGTCGGTCGCAGTCGAGCTCGCGATGAGCGTCCTCGGCGGCAAGCCCAACCCGCACGTCGTGATCATCGGCGCCGGCGCGACGAGCGAGCTGACCGCGCGCGCGCTCGCCGACAGCGGCGTGCGCACGATCTTCGTCGCCAACCGCCACGCCGACCGCGCCCGCTCGCTGGCCGAGCGCTTCAACGGCGGCGTCGTCGCGCTCGACGAGCTTCCGGCGCAGCTGGAGACCGCGGACGTGGTGGTCGCGTCGACCGCGTCGCCGCACCCGATCCTCGGCGAGGAGGAGCTCGAGCTCGTCATGCGCGCCCGCGGCGGGCGCCCGCTGCTGCTCGTCGACATCGCCGTGCCGCGCGACATCGACGCCGCCTGCGGCGACATCCCCGGCGTGACGCTGTACGACATGGACGACCTGCAGTCGCGCGTCGCCGCGACGATCTCCAGCCGCGAGATGGAGGCGCTGCGCGCCGACGCGATCGTCGAGGAGGAGATCATGCGCTTCGCGGAGTGGCTCGGCTCGCTCGCCGTCCAGCCGACGATCCGCGCCCTGCGCGACTACGGCGACGCGATCGTCGAGCAGGTGCTCGGCGAGAACGCGGGTCGCTGGGAGAGCGTCTCCGAGCGCGACCTCGCGCGCGTCGAGGCCGTCGCGCGGTCGGTCATGAACCGGCTGCTGCACGAGCCGACGTTGCACCTGCGCACGCTCGGCGAGGGCCGCAGCCACGGGCGCCTGCAGATCATGCGCGAGCTGTTCGGCATCGAGGGCGCGCCCGACAGCGCCGTGCGCGTCGCGGAGACCGCGGGCGACAACGTGCGCCCGCTGGCGCGCCGCGCGTCCGGCGCCTCCTGAGCGTGGCCCGTCCTGCCGGCGAGCGCATGCCGGCGCCCGGGACGGCCGGCTGATGCGCGTCGGCACGCGGGCGAGCCCGCTGGCGCTCGCGCAGGCCGGCACGGTCGCGGCGCTGCTCGGCCCGGACGCCGAGCTCGTCCCGATCACGACGTCCGGCGACCGGGCCTCCGGCGCCGCCAGGGACAAGGAGCGCTGGGTCAAGGAGCTCGAGCTCGCCCTGCTCGCTGGCGAGGTCGACCTCGCGGTGCACAGCGCGAAGGACGTCCCGAGCGAGCTGCCGGACGGCCTCGAGCTCGTCGGGGCACCGGTTCGCGGCGACCCGTTCGACGCGCTGGTCGGCGCCGCCTCGCTGGCCGCCCTGTCGGACGGCGCGCGGGTCGGCACCGCCTCGCCGCGCCGCGCGGCGCAGCTGTGCGCGCTGCGCGAGGACCTCGAGGTCGTCGTGATCCACGGCAACGTCGACACGCGCCTGCGCCTGCTCGGCGACGGGGAGCTCGACGCGCTCGTGCTGGCGGCGGCGGGCCTGATCCGCCTCGGTCGCGGCGGCGAGATCGGCTGCGTGCTGACCGAGCTCGTCCCGGCGGCCGGGCAGGGGACGCTCGTGCTGGAGGGTCGCGCCGGCGACGTCGCGGCCGCCGCGGCCGCGCGCGCGATCACCGATGCCGCGACCTGGGGCGCGCTGCTCGCCGAGCGCACGCTCGTCGCCGGCCTGGATGCGAGCTGCAACACGCCGCTGGGCGCGCATGCGACGATCGCGCCCGCGGGCATCGTCGTGCGGACGTTCGTCGGCCTCGAGGACGGGTCGCAGTGGCTGCGCGACGAGACCCCGCCCGCGCCGACCCCGCGCGAGGCCGGCGAGCTGGCCGCCGCACGGCTGCTGTCCGCCGGCGGCGCCGAGCTGCTGCGCCGCGCCGAGGAGCTCGCGACCCGATGACCGCGCCGTCCGTCCTGCCCGCGACCCGCGCCGGCACGTCGTCGGAGCGTCGCGGATGACCGCCTACCTCGTCGGTGCCGGCCCGGGCGACGCCGGCCTCATGACCGCGCGCTCGCTCGAGCTGATCGCGCGCGCGGACGTGATCCTCTACGACAGGCTGATCCCCGACGGCGCCCTCGCCGGCGCGCGCGCCGATGCGGAGCTCGTCGACGTCGGCAAGATCGGCGGCGCGGCGCAGGTCCCGCAGGAGACGACGAACGAGCTGCTGCTGCGCCATGCGCAGGCCGGCCGCGAGGTCGTGCGCCTCAAGGGCGGCGACCCGTTCGTCTTCGGGCGCGGCGGCGAGGAGGCGCAGCTGCTGCGCGCCCACGGCCTGGACTTCGAGGTCGTGCCGGGCGTCACGGCCGGGGTCGCGGCGCCCGCCTACGCCGGGATCCCCGTGACGCAGCGCGGCGTCAGCGCCGCGGTCGCGTTCGTCACCGGACACGAGGCGTCGTCATCGGAGGTGGACCCGGCCAAGCCCGACACGCTGATCGACTGGCCGGCGCTTGCCGCATTCCCCGGCACGCTCGTCTTCTACATGGGCGTGCGCAGCCTGGAGCGCATCGCATCCCAGCTCGTCGCGGGCGGGCGCCCGGCGTCCGAGCCGGTGGCGATCGTCCAGCGCGGGACGTTCGCCGACCAGCGCACGGTCAGCGGCACGCTCGAGGACATCGCCGCACGGGCCGCCGAGGCCGGGATCCGCGCGCCGGCGATCACGGTCGTCGGCGAGGTCGCCGCGCTGCATGACGAGATCGCGTGGTTCGCCGCCGGACCGCTGGCCGGCCGCAGCGTCGCGGTGACGCGCGCCCGCGCCCAGGCGAGCCCGCTCGCGGCACGGCTGCGCGCGCTCGGCGCGAGCGTCGTCGAGGCGCCGGCGATCCGCATCGAGCCGCTGGAGGCGACGCTGCCCGATCTCGCCGGCTTCGACCTGCTCTGCGTCACCAGCCCCAACGGCGCGCGCCGCCTGCTCGAGCTGTGCCGCGACGCACGCGATCTGCGCGGCCCCGCGATCGCGGCGATCGGCCCGGGCACGGCCGACGCGCTGCGCGCGGGCGGGATCGCGGCGGACATCGTGCCGCCGCGCGCGGTCGCGGAGTCGCTCGTCGCGGCGCTCGAGGGCCGGCCGGTGAAGCGGGCGCTCGTCGCTCGGGCCGAGACGGCGCGCGACCTGCTGCCCGACGCGCTGCGCGAGCGCGGGGCCGAGGTCGAGATCCTGGCGCTGTATCGAACCGTCGCCGAGCCGCTCTCAGACGACGCGCGCGGCGCCGCGCTCGGGGCCGACTACGTGACGTTCACGTCCGCGTCGGCCGTGCGCTTCTTCCTCGAGGCGGCCGGGCCGGACGGGCTCGGGCCGAGCCAGCGGATCGTCTCGATCGGCCCGATCACGAGCGCCGCCCTGCGCGAGCACGGCCTCGAGCCGCACGTCGAGGCCGGCGAGCACACGCCCGACGGCCTCGTGGCGGCGCTGATCGCGGCGGTCGTCGAAGCCTGAACGCACGGCGCGCCGCGCCGGCTGGCGGCTGGCCTCGACTCTCGGGCGCGAGATCGCCGGCTACGCGAGTCGCGCCCGGCGTCGGCCCGTCAGGCGGTGGGCTCGCCGGCGACGGCCGCCGGCCGCGGCCTCATGCAGAGGGGTCGCCGGCGACGCCCGTCGGCTCGGCGAACGAGCGGAAGGCCTCGGTCATGGCGGCGTCGGCGGCCGAGCGCTCGTCGCGGGGGCCGGTGTCGCCCAGCGCGAGGTCGGCGTCGGCCTGCCGCACGGCAGCTTCGATCAGAAGCCGCAGGTCCGCCTCCGCGCCCGGTTGCACGGACTTGACGCGCAACCGCTTGCGCTTGACCTTGATCGCGCCCCACGCGGCGCCCGGGCGTTCGAGCCGGTCCAGGACCTCGGCCACGCGTTCGGTCCACGCCGACGCGGGGCTTCCGGCGAATCGCACGGTCAGGCGGCCGGCCTGCACGCTCGCGGTGCTCCAGTCCACGTAGCCCGTCAGATCGTGTTGCGCAGCCATCGTGCGGCACGTATTCCCGCCCGCCGCGCGAACTACACTCGGCCGCCGATGCGCGTCGTGACGTTCCTCAGCGACTATGGCGGCGAGGACGACTTCGCCGGCGTCTGCCGCGGTGTCATCGCGCGGATCGCGCCCGAGGCGCACGTCATCGACATCACGCACGGCATCGCGCGACACGACGTGCGCGCGGGCGCGATCGTGCTTCGCCGGGCCCTGCCCTACATGCCCGCGGGCGTGCATCTCGCCGTGGTGGATCCCGGCGTCGGCTCAGCGCGCCGGGCGGTCGCGCTGGCGTGCCGCGGCGATCGCGACGAGCGGCGCCTGCTCGTCGGTCCCGACAACGGGCTGCTGATGCTCGCGGCCCGCCGCTTCGGCGGCGTCGACGAGGCCGTCGACCTCGCGGGCTCCGGGCTCGCCTCTGCGGCGACGTCGGCGAGCTTCCACGGCCGCGACGTGTTCGCGCCGGTCGCGGCGCACCTCGCCGCCGGCGCGCCGCTGTCGGAGGCGGGCGAGCCGTTGGATCCCGACGATCTGATCGAGCTCGAGCTTCCGCGCGCGCAGCTCACCGAGACGGGGCTCGTCGCGCACGTCCTGCACGCCGACCGCTTCGGCAACGTCATGCTCGACGTCACACCAGGGGATCTCGACGCGGCCGGGATGCGGCTCGGCGCGGCGATTGCGGTCGACGGCGTCCCAGCCGCCTGCGCGACGACGTTCGCCGATGTCCAGCCGGGCGGCCTGCTGCTGTACCGCGACGCCGACGGGGTGCCCTCGCTCGCGATCAACCGCGGCTCGGCGTTCGAGGCGCTCGGGCTCGAGGTCGACGCCGGCGTGCGGCTCGACCGGCTCGGATGAGCACGCCCACGCCGGCCGGCGCGCCGCCGCTCGGCACGCCGCGCCTGCACCTGCGCAGCACCGACTCGACGAACGCCCGCGCCCGCGCGCTCGCGATCGTCGGCGCCCCGCACGGCACGCTCGTCACGGCCGCCGAGCAGACCGCCGGCCGCGGGCGCCAGGGGCGTACCTGGAGCGCGCCGCCGGGACGTGCCCTGCTCGCGTCGCTCGTCCTGCGCGAGGTCCCGGCGCTGCTCGCGGCGGCGAGCGCGCTCGCGGTGGCGGACGTCGCCGGCCGCGACGCCACGATCAAGTGGCCCAACGACGTCCTGCTCGGGGGCCGCAAGGTCGCCGGGATCCTCGCCGAGGGTCGCGCCCACGAGGGCTGGGTCGTGCTCGGGATCGGGCTCAACGTGGCGGTGCGACCACGGGACCTGGCGCCCGACGTCGCCGCCCACGCCGCCGGCCTCGGACTCGAGCCTGCCGACGTCGAGCCGGTGCTCGTCGCGCTGCTGGCGGCGCTGGCGGCGCGGTTCGCGCAGCAGCCGGACGCGATCCTGGCCGCCTACCGCGAGCGCGACGCTCTGGTCGGGCACGAGGTGCGCTGGCAGCATGGGTCCGGGGTTGCCGCGGGGGTCGACGGCGCCGGCCGGCTGCTCGTCGACCGAACCGACGGCGACCGCATCGCGCTCGAAGCCGGCGAGGTGCATCTGCTGCGAGCGTCGGCCGCCGGCGCGTAGACACGACACGCTCGCCGCCGAGTGCGGAGGCCGGTCGGCGACCGGCCCCGCTTGGCCCGCGCATCGTTGCGAGATCTCGGCGCGACGATCGTCCCCAGCCTCCACGTCGCCCACATACCGGCTTGAGCCCGCGCACAACGCCGAGGGCTAGCCTGATGGCGATGACCCGGCGCCCGCTCGTACTGCTCGGACTCGCTTGCGCCACGGCCGCGGGGGCGTTCGCCGTCTGGCTCGCGACGTTCCACGTCCCGGGTGCGGGCCGCCTCGACGACCGCGCGCTGCAGACGTTCACGAGCGCGGCACCGCCACGGCTGACGCCGTCCATCCACGGCGTCGCGGACCTGGCCAACCCGGCGCCGTTCGTCGTGATAGGGCTCGCGCTCCTGCTGGTCGCGCTGGCACGACGGCGCTGGCTGATGGCCGCCGCCGTGCCGCTGATCCTGCTCGCGGCGAACCTCACGACCCAACAGCTGAAGCCGTCGCTCGCCGATCTGCGGGTCGTCGACCTGCGCGCGGGGAACGCGACCTACCTCGGCTCATGGCCGAGCGGTCACTCGACCGCCTCGATGTCGCTCGCGCTTTGCCTCGTGCTCGTCGCGGGCCCGCGCATGCGCCCGCTGGCCGCCCTGATCGGCGCCGGCTATGCGATCGCGGTCGGCTACTCGCTCGTCGTGCTCGGCTACCACCTGCCCAGCGACGTCTTCGGCGGCTATCTCGTCGCGGCGACGTTCACGCTGCTGGGGGCCGCCGCGCTGTCGGCGCTGGAGGCGCGCCGGCCCGCGCGCGCGACCGCGACGCCGCCGTCCGCGGTGTCGGCGCCGGCGCTCGCCGGCCTTGCCGCGCTGCTGGTCGCGTTCGTGGCCCTCGTGGTGCTGATCCGGCGGCCGGGTACGACGCTCGACGCCCTCGAGCACCCGAGCGCCATGCTGACCGCGATCGCCATCGCGGCGCTCGGGCTGGCGCTGCCGACCGGCTTGGCGAGCGTGCTGCGCCGCTGAGTCGCGCCGCGCTTCGGGGTCGCCGACGGACCTGGGCTCGCACGAGGCCGCCTGTCAAGTGACGTCGCCTTTCGCGTGCGCCGGCGGATCCGGCTACGCGGCGGACTCGACCCCGTCGTCGAGCGGCGCGGCCTTGGGCGCCTCGTCGGGCGCGGCGGCGGGCTTCGCGGCCCGGCGCACAGGCGCCTTGCGCGCGGGCTTCTCGGCTGCGGGTGCGATCGCCTTGGCGCGGGTCCGGGGCTTCGGCTTGGCGGCGTCCTCACCGGACTGGTCCGCCGCCGCGATCTTCGCGCGACCGCGTGGCTTGGACGTCGCGCCGTCGGGCTCGACGACCGCAGCCGCCTTCGCGCGGGTGCGTGGCTTTGGCTCCGGGTCGGCGGGCTCGTCGGGGGCGACGGCGTTCGCCCGCCTGCGCGGTGCCGGCTTCGCAGCGGCCGCCTCGTCGGTCGCGGCGGACTTGGCGCGGGGGCGCGGCTTGGGCTTTGCCTCGGCGGGCTGGTCGGAGGTGACGGCCTTCGCCCGGCTGCGGGGCGTGGGCTTCGCGGCCGCCGACGCTTCGGACGCGCTCGCCTTCGCGCGGGGGCGGCGCCTGGGCTTCTCCTCGGCGGCCATGTCCGGGGAGGCGGCCTTCGCCCGGCTGCGCGACGTCCGGGGCTTCGGGGTCGGATCTGCTGCGTCGGCCGCCGCCTCCGGACCCGCCGCCGCGCCCCGCGAACGGCGCTTGGGTCCGTCTGCGAGGACCTCCTCCTTCGTCTCGACGGCGGCGATCGGCACGGCGTCGGGCTCCACGACGGGCTGCAGTGCCGTCCGCCGAGACCGCGACCGTGACCGCGAGCCAGGCGACGCCTCTGCGTCATCCTTCTGGCCGCGGGCGGCGGCCAGCGCCGCCGCGGCACCGGCGATCGCCTCGACCGCGCGAGCCTCGTCCTGGGCCGCGATCGGGGCATCGACGACCTTCGGCCGGGAGCGGCGGTTGCGCGACCGCGAACGGCTCGAGCCCTGACCGTTGCCCTCCAAGGCGCCCTCGGGCCGCCCGCCCTGCTCAGAGGACGGACCACCGTCGCGCGAGCCCCGCGAATCCGTGGACGCAGGCTCCACGCCCGGTTCCGACGAGGACGACGACGCCGATGCCGCGAGCCGCGCCGCGCGCCCGCCCCGCGAACGCGAGCGGCGCGAGGAGCCCGAGCGCGGCGGCCCGGTGCTCTCCGCGACCCCGATCGTGCCTTCGAACGTCGATGCCTCGCCGGACACGTGCCCGACGAGCGTCCCCTCGTCGACCTCGCCCGCGCCCTTCTTACGGCGCCGCCGCGAGCCGCGCCGTCCGCGGGCCTTGGGGAAGTTGCGCAGAAGCTCGCGCGACAACGCGCTCGGCTTGCGGGCCAGGCGCGTGCGCGCGCCGCGCAGGATCTCCTCGCCCTCGGGCGAGTGCGCGATCGCGGCCGCCAGCAGCGCCGCCGACAGCCGCCGGTCCTGCTTGCGCGCCGCATGCACGAGCCGGCGCGCGTTGCGCGCATGCGCCGCCCCGCTCGAGTTCACCAGCAGGCCCAGCAGCCGCTTCGTCTCCGGCCAGCGCTGCACGGCGTACTCCTCGTGCACGTCGCGCGTGTACGACGCCAGTCGCCAGATCCACGCGTTCGCCTGGTCGCGCCGTCCGATTCGCTTCTCGGCGAGCGCCAGCAGCATCACCTTCGTGCCCTCGCGGCGCTCCTCGCGCGTCCACGTCCCGATCACGTCGATCGCGGTGTCGAACGCGTCGCCGTCACGCGACGCCGCGATCTCCTGCAGCGCGCGGACGCGCAGCTGCGGGTTCTTGTTGCGCTGCACGGCCTGCTCGAGGAAGGCCCGCTTGATCGCGCCCTCGCGGTCGTAGTGCAGCATCGCGCGGGCCCGCCGCCAGCCCGACGGCGCGACGCGCGCGCCGGCCAGCGCCGCCCACTGGATCTGCTCGCCGTAGATCAGGTGCTCGACGGCGATCCGCCACAGCTCGCGCTCGAAGACCTCGATCCGGCGGTCCTCGTCGGCGGTCACCGGGAGCACGCGGCGCTCGACGCGCAGCCGCCGCCCGCGCCCGCGGCGCACCGGTCCGACGACGATCGCGCCGCCGCGGTAGACGTCGCGATCCAGCAGCGAGTGCAGCGTCACGACCGGGTCGTCGTTCTTGGTCCCCGGCGCGACGAAGTCGACGACGATGCCGGACTCCTTGCCCGGGTTGCGGCGGGTGACGCGGCCGACGCGCTGCTGGTAGATGCGCTTGGACGCCGTCGGCGCGAGGTGCATGCAGACCGTCGCGCGCGGCGAGTTCCAGCCCTCGGCGAGCAGCTGCGCGTTGATCAGCACGTCGATGTCGCCGCGCTCGTAGCGCGCGAGGATCTCCGCGAGCTCGCGCTTGCGCGTCTCGCCCGAGACCGCCATCGCCTTGAGGCCCTGCTCGCGGAACGCCGCGGCGAGGTTGTACGCGTGCTTGACGCCGGCCGCGTACACCACCCCGGGCACGCCGTTGAAGCGCGTCTTGTACAGGTCCGCGGCGGCGAAGTTGAAGGGCCCCTGGTCGAGCAGCTCGGCGAGCATCTCCTGGTCGAACTCGGTGTCGACCTCGCCGCGGCGCAGCGGGACCTTGGCGATCGTGTTGACGCCCTGGCCGGGCGGGATGCGAATGCAGCGCAGCGGCGAGATGACGCCGCGGCGGGCGGCCTGCGCGAGGTCGAAGCGCGACGTCTGCGTCGGGAAGAGGTCGGTGACGTGCCGCGCGATCAGCGCGCCGGTCGCCGTCATGCCGATGAAGATCGGGCCCGTCCAGGCCCGGATCGCGGCGCTCGTCTTCTCGCCCAGCGCCGTGTGCGCCTCGTCGCAGATCACGATCGAGTAGGCCTCGGAGATCTTGCCGGCGTTGCGCACGAACCACTGGTAGGTCTCGACGGTGACCGGCCCGTTGGCGTTGTCCTGGCCCTGTAGCAGCGCCGGCGTGATGCGCTTGGAGTAGCCGCGCTGCTTGAGCTCGCCGTGGAACTGGTCGACGAGGTTGCGACGGTGCGTGAGGATCAGGACGCCGCCGGTGCGCGACGCGTCGACGAAGCCCATCGCGGCGACCGTCTTGCCGGCGCCGGTCGCGTGCTCGAACCAGAAGCGCTTGTGGGCGTTGGGGTCGTCGGGCGCCTCGTCGAGCTGGTCCTCGTCGAGCG
>DASXCR010000063.1:0-11024 GCA_036491075.1 Solirubrobacteraceae bacterium | reverse complement strand
GTCGCCGGGTCGAAGTACCGCGGCGAGTTCGAGGAGCGCCTGAAGAAGGTGATGAAGGAGATCACCCAGCGCGGCGACATCATCCTGTTCATCGACGAGCTGCACAACCTCGTCGGCGCGGGTGCGGCCGAGGGCGCGATCGACGCGGCCTCGATCCTCAAGCCGGCACTCGCCCGCGGCGAGCTGCAGACGATCGGCGCGACGACGCTCGAGGAGTACCGCAAGTACCTCGAGCGCGACAGCGCGCTGGAGCGTCGCTTCCAGCAGATCCGCGTCGAGCAGCCGTCGACGGAGGAGACCGTGCAGATCCTCAAGGGCCTGCGCGATCGCTACGAGCAGCACCACAAGGTGCGGATCACCGACGAGGCCCTCGAGGCCGCGGCGGAGCTCGCCGACCGCTACATCTCCGACCGCTTCCTGCCCGACAAGGCGATCGACCTCATCGACGAGGCCGCCTCGCGCATGCGCATCAAGTCGATGACCTCCCCGCCCGTGTATCGCGAGCTCGAGGAGGAGATCGAGACGACGCGGCGCGACAAGGAGTCCGCGATCGAGGCGCAGGAGTTCGAGAAAGCCGCGAACCTGCGCGACGCCGAGCGCCGCCTGACGCAGCGCAAGCGCGAGCTCGAGGAGCAGTGGGAGGCCGGCGAGGCCGAGACCGAGCGTCCCGCGATCGGCGAGGAGGAGATCGCCGACATCGTCTCGATGTGGACCGGCATCCCGGTCTTCAAGCTGACCGAGGCCGAGACGGCCAAGCTCATGCGCATGGAGGACGAGCTGCACAAGCGCGTCATCGGACAGCAGGCGGCCGTGGAGGTCATCTCCAAGGCCATCCGCCGCTCGCGTGCCGGGCTCAAGGACCCCAAGCGGCCGACCGGCTCGTTCGTGTTCCTCGGACCGTCGGGCGTCGGCAAGACGGAGCTCGCGCGCACGCTGGCCGAGTTCCTCTTCGGCGACGAGGACTCGATGATTCGCGTCGACATGTCCGAGTACATGGAGAAGCACTCCGTGTCGCGGCTCGTGGGCTCGCCCCCGGGTTACATCGGCTTCGACGAGGGCGGCCAGCTCACCGAGGCGGTCCGGCGCAAGCCGTACTGCGTGCTGCTGCTCGACGAGATCGAGAAGGCCCATCCGGACGTCTTCAACATCCTCCTGCAGATCCTGGAGGACGGGCGTCTGACGGACTCGCAGGGCCGCACGGTCGACTTCCGTCACGCGATCGTGATCATGACGTCGAACATCGGCGCGTCCGAGATCGCCCGCAACACGCCGCTCGGCTTCGCCGTCTCCGACGACGAGACCGGCATCACGTACGACGACATGAAGAACCGGATCATGGGCGAGCTGAAGAAGGTCTTCCGGCCCGAGTTCCTCAACCGGATCGACGACGTGATCGTCTTCCACAAGCTGCAGAAGACCGAGATCAAGCAGATCGTCGATCTCCTGCTGCGGCGCATCCGCGAGTCGATGGCCGACCGCGGGCTGCAGCTCGAGCTCACCGACGAGGCGAAGGACCTGCTCGTCGAGAAGGGCTGGGACCCGTCGATGGGCGCGCGGCCGCTGCGTCGCGCGATCCAGCGCTACATCGAGGATCCGCTCGCGGACTTCGTGCTGCGCTCCGAGCTGCCCGCGGGCGCGACGGTCATGGTCGAGAAGGCGCCGGAGGAGGACGACCGCGAGGTCTCCCTGACGGTCGTCGAGCCGAAGATGGTGCCGGCCTCGGTCGGCGGCGGCGGCGCGGAGGCGTCGGACGACGACGGCCCCGCCGAGCCCAGCGGCGCGCTGGACCAGCCGTCCGTCGAGGAGCCGAGCTCGGACTGACCGGCGCTTCGAAAGCCGATCGTCGGATGCGAGGGCGGCCTGCGGGCCGCCCTCGGTCGTGTTATGGGAGAAGGGCCGCTCTCGGGGTCACCGCGGCGGCGAAGCATGTGCGCCTTGTCCCGTGCGCCGTGCGCACGTCGTCGCGCGCGGCCGTGCGGGGTCGGGCGTTCGCGTCGAGGTAGGCGCGCGAATGAGGCATTCGCGTCGAGTAGGCGCGCGAATGAGGCGTTCGCGTCGAGTAGGCGCGCGATTCAGGCGTTCGCGTCGAGGTAGGCGCGGACGACGCGCTTGGGTGCCCGCGACAGCCACGCCTCGACGATCAGCTCCTCGAGCTCCTCGACGGCGATCTCGCCCAGGCGCACGAGCACCGCGGGATAGCCGTCGAAGTGCGGCGTCGTGAAGTAGACGGCGGGGTCGTCGGCCAGCAGCGCATCCTTGGCGCCGAGGTGCTCGACGCGCGCCCCGAGGATCGGTCCCGTCGGGGCATCGTCGCCGAGCGCTCGCAGGTCGGAGGCGCGCAGCGGGCGATCCCAGACGAACAGCTTGTCGCGCACGCGCCAGGACGGGTGATCGTCGCCGCGCTCCTCGGTCTCGGGGAGGGCGAGCGAGATCCGGCGCACGTCGTCCCAGTCGGCCACGGCCGGAACGCTAGCTCAAATCGCGGCCTACGCTTCGAGCGTCTGTCGCGCGGCCGCGAGGTCCAGATGGGTCGCCCATCCGGCGATGCGCCCGGCGCGCACGGTCCAGAGGTGTGCGGCGGCCCACTGCAGCGGCGCCTGCGCGCCCGCCGGGGTCGCCGTGATCGACACGAGCGCGAGCACATGCTCGGGATCGATCGGGACGAGCCCGTCGACCGTGACGTGGACGTCTTCGTAGGATGCCTCCCAGCGCGCGACCCACTGCTCCCAGCCCGCGCGACCACGCAGCGCGGACTCGGCCGGCCGCAGCGGATCGCTGACGAGCTCGATCCTCGGGTCGATGGCATCGGCGAGCGCGGACAGCTCGCCGGCGTTCCAGCGGGCATAGACGCGGGCGGCGACTTCGACGGCAGTCGTCATGGCTCTAACGGTAGGCGAGCGCCCGAGCGCGGTGGCCGCATGTCGTAGCCGGCGGGGGGGCGAAGACGTCGGCCCCACGCCCTATGGTCAGTGGATGCCGCGCGCCGCCACGATCCACGTCTGCTCGGCCTGCGGTCACTCGTCCGCGCGTTGGCACGGCCAGTGCCCGGGTTGCGAGGCGTGGAACACGCTCGTCGAGGAGCGCGCGCCGTCCGCGCCGAGCGCCGCGGCTCGCGGTCGCGGCGCGGGCGCCGCGCGCGGGGCCGTGGCGCCGGGACGGCCCGTGCGCCTGTCAGACGTCAGCACCGCCCGCGTCCCGCGCCTGGAGACCGCGATCGGCGAGCTCGACCGCGTCCTCGGCGGCGGACTCGTGCCGGGATCGCTCGTGCTGCTCGGCGGCTCGCCGGGGATCGGCAAGTCGACGCTCACGAACATGGCGCTCGGCAACCTCGCGGCGGCGGGACGGCGCACCCTGTACGTGTCCGGCGAGGAGTCCGCGGCGCAGATCCGCCTGCGCGCTGAGCGGCTGACGGCCGGCGGCGGAGCGCTCGACGTGCCCGTCCTCGCCGAGACCGACCTCGACACGATCCTCGCGACGCTGCACGCCGAGCGCCCCGAGGTCTGCGTGATCGACTCCGTGCAGACGATGCACGCCGCCGACCTCAGCGGCGCGCCGGGCTCCGTCGGCCAGGTGCGCGAGGTCGCCGGCCGGATCATGCAGGTCGCCAAGGCCGACGACATCGCGGTGCTGCTCGTCGGCCACGTCACGAAGGAGGGCTCGCTCGCGGGCCCGCGCGTGCTCGAGCACCTCGTCGACTGTGTTTTGCAGTTCGAGGGCGAGCGCGAGCGCACCTACCGCACGCTGCGCGCCCTGAAGAACCGCTTCGGATCGACGAACGAGGCCGGCGTCTTCGAGATGCGCCAGAGCGGGCTCGTCGAGGTGCTCGACGCGAGCGCCCGCTTCGTCGCGGAGGCGACCGGCAAGCCCGGCTCGGTCGTGCTCGCGGCGATGGAGGGCACCCGCCCGCTGCTTGTCGAGGTCCAGGCGCTCGTCTCGCCGTCCGAGCTCGTCCCGCCGCGGCGCGTCGTCAACGGCCTCGATCGCAACCGCCTCGCGCTCGTGCTGGCCGTGCTCGGTCGCCACGCCGGGATCGGCGCCGGCAACGCCGACGTCTTCGTGAACGTCGTCGGCGGGGTGCGGGTCGAGGAGCCCGGCGCCGACCTCGCGATCGCCCTCGCGGTCGCGAGCGCGACGCGGGGCGTCGCGCTCGGCGCGGGCCACGGCAGGGGACCGGTCGTGTGCTTCGGGGAGCTCGGCCTGACCGGTGAGCTGCGTTCGGTCGGGCATCCCGACCGGCGTCTCGCGGAGGCTGCGAAGTTCGGCCTGCGGACGGTGGTCTCGCCGGAGACCGCGCCCACGCTGCGCCAGGCGCTGCGCGCCGTTCTGCCCGCGACGGCGCCGAATCGCGCCGCCGCCTAGACGCCGCCCGCGCGCGCCCGGAGCCGGAGGCTCGGACCGGCCGTGATCGGCGGCGGGGATTTGCCGCGAGGATCCGTGGATTCAGGCTAAGTACGCGCTAAAATGGCTCGGATGGCCCAACGAGCAGGGGACGAATCACATGAGCTCGAGTCTCGTCAGGAGCCCCGCTTGGTGAAGGCGTTGGAGATGGTCGCCCCCGGTACGACGCTGCGCGAGGGGATCGACAACATCGTCCACGCGCGGACCGGCGGGCTCATCATCGTCGGCGAGGTCGACGAGCTGAGCTTCCTCTTCTCGGGCGGCATCAAGCTCGAGATCGACTACACGCCGGCCCTGCTCTACCAGATCGCGAAGATGGACGGTGCGATCGTGCTGAACGCCAACGCCACGCGGATCGCGATGGCGAACGTCCAGCTGATCCCCGACCCGACGATCCTCTCGCTGGAGACCGGCACGCGCCACCGCACCGCCGAGCGCGTCTCCAAGCAGACCGACGCGCTCGTGATCGCGATCTCCCAGCGACGCGAGGTCGTCTCGATCTACGTCGACGGCGGCAAGTACATCCTCGAGGAGATCCCGGTCGTGCTTGCGAAGGCCAACCAGGCGCTCGCGACGCTCGACAAGTACCGCACGCGCCTGGACCAGGTCTCGACCCGCCTGACGGCGCTCGAGTTCGAGGGCGGCGCGACGCTGCACGACGTCCTCACGGTGCTGCAGCGCTCCGAGCTCGTGACGCGCATGGCCGTCGAGATCGAGCGCTACATCGTCGAGCTCGGCACCGAGGGCCGGCTGATCGAGATGCAGCTCGAGGAGACGATGGTCGGCACCGCCGCCGACAAGGCCGCGCTCGTGCACGACTACCTCGCCGAGAACACGGACCGGGCATTCGCCGGGGCGCTCGACCAGATCGGGCGCCTGCCGCACCACGACCTGCTGGACTTCGGTCGCCTCGCCGAGGTGCTCGGCTACGACCGCAAGCTCAACACCCTTGACTATCCCGTGTCGCCGCGCGGCTTTCGGATCCTCGGGCGCATCCCGCGGCTGCCGAAGCTCGTCGTCGCGCAGATCGTCAACGACTTCGGCGGGCTCGACGAGATGCTCGCCGCAACCGACGCCGAGCTGGAGACCGTTGACGGAGTCGGGGAGATCCGGGCGAAGGACATCCGCGAGGGCCTTCGCCGGTTGCAGGAGATCAACCTCGTGGACCGTTACCTGCAGACGTAGGGCAGGGCTTTTCAGTCAGCGTCAGTCGTCGTGGCAGGGCCGCGCCGGCCTCAACCAAGGAGGACATCATTTCCGAAGCCATCGAAGAGCAGCTGCTGGAGGACCTGCAGGTCCGCACCATCGAGAACATCGAGTTCGAGCTCGGTGACAACGTCGTCTATCCGCACCACGGGGCCGGACAGGTCCTGAAGAAGGAGCGGCGCAAGATGTTCGGCGAGGAGCGGGAGTACCTCACGATCAAGATCCTGCACAACGACATGACCGTGATGGTCCCGTGCGAGAACGCCGGCGTCGCCGGACTGCGTCGCGTGATCGACGAGGAGACGGTCCAGAAGGTTCTCGCAGTCCTCGCCGACGAGGTCTCGGAGATGCCGAAGAACTGGAATCGACGCTTCAAGCACAACCGCGACAAGATCAAGACCGGCGACATCTACGAGCTCGCGGAGGTCGTGCGCAACCTCGCGATCCGCGAGCACGAGAAGGGCCTGTCGACCGGCGAGAAGCAGATGTTCACGCGGGCGAAGAAGATCCTCGCCTCCGAGCTGATGTACGCGCTCGACAAGGACGAGGACGAGGCGGAGCAGCACCTCGACGACCTGCTCGCCGAGAGCGCCGGCGTGGTGGCCAAGTAGGTACCCGTAGCGCTCGCGCTGGTAGTTGCGGCAGGGAAGGGCGAACGCCTTGGGTCCGGGGAGCCCAAGGCGTTCGTCGTCGTGGCCGGCCGTCCGATGCTCGAGTGGAGCATCGACGCGCTGCGCGCGGTGCCGGACGTCGCGCAGATCGTGGTGGCGCTGCCGGCCGGCGCCGTCGCACCGGCCGGCACGACCGGCGTGACGGGCGGTGCGCAGCGCTCGCAGTCCGTGCTGGCGGCGCTGCGTGCCGGGGAGGGGGATCCGGTGATCGTCCACGACGCGGCGCGACCGCTCGTGACGCCCGAGATCTTCCAGGCCGCGCTCGACGCGCTCGCCGAGCACGGCTGCGATGCCGTGGTCGCCGCGGCGCCGGTCGCCGACACGATCAAGGAGGCGGCCGGCGGGACCGTCACGCGAACGCTCGACCGCTCGACGCTGTGGGCGGTGCAGACGCCGCAGGTGTTTCGCCGCGCCGCGCTGGAGCGGGCGCTGTCGGCGCCGCAGGAGCTGCTCGAGGCGGCGACCGACGACGCGTGGCTCGTCGAGCGCATGGGCGGCGTCGTGCGGATCGTCGCGGCACCGGCCTCGAACATGAAGATCACGACGCCGGGCGACCTGCTCGTCGCGGAGCTGGCGTTGCGCGACCGCGGCACGCCGGGTTGACGGCGGGGCGGGCGCGGGGCCGCGCGGCCGACTGTGCTGGAATCGAGCGCCGGATGCTGACCGACTACCACCTGCACCTGCGCCCCGACGAGCGCGGGAGCGACGCCGCGACGTACTTCAGCGCCGCCAACGCCGATCGGTACCGCGCGGTCGCCCAGGAGCGCGGGATCGCCGAGCTCGGCTGCGCGGAGCACGTCTATCGCTTCGCCCAGTCGCTCGCCGTCTGGCGCCACGAGCTGTGGCGCGAGAACGCGGTCGACGACATCGACGCCTATGCGGGCTTCGTCCGCGAGCAGACCGACCTCAAGCTCGGCATCGAGGCGGACTTCATCGTCGGCCGCGAGGATCGCATGGCGACGCTGCTCGAGGCCCGCGACTGGGACTACGTCGTGGGGTCGGTGCACTTCGTCGGCGAGCACGCCGTCGACCACGACGGCTACGAGGTGTGGGACCACCGCTCGCAGCGACCCGACGAGCTCTGGCGGCGCTACTTCCGGACGCTCGGCGAGGCCGCGCGGTCGGGGCTCTTCGACATCCTCGCGCACCCCGACCTCGTGAAGATGTGGGGTCCGCGGCGGCCGGTGCCCGAGGGCGACCTGCGGCGCTTCTACGAGCTGGCGATGGACGGCATCGCCGAGTCGCAGATCGCCGTCGAGGTGTCGACGGCGGGGCTGCGCAAGCCGGTCGGCGAGCTGTACCCCGCACGGGCGTTCCTCGAGATGTGCGTGGACGCGGGCTGCCCGGTCGCGCTCTCCAGCGACGCGCACGTCCCCGGCGACGTCGGCCGCGACTACGAGGCCGCGCTCGAGCTGCTCGAGGCCGTCGGCGTGCGCGAGCTCGCGGTCTTCGACCGGCGCGCGCGCCGCATGGAGGCGATCGCGTGAGCGCCGGCGGCGTGCGGACCGGGATCGGCTGGGACTCGCATCGCTTCAAGGCCGGACGCCGGTTGATCCTCGGCGGCGTCGAGCTCCCGGACGCCGAGCTCGGGCTCGACGGCCATTCGGACGCCGACGTCCTCACGCACGCGGTCATCGACGCGCTGCTCGGCGCGGCCGGCCTCGACGACATCGGCGCGCACTTTCCCGACACCGACGCGGCATACGAGGACGCCGACTCGATCGCGCTCCTGCGCGAGGTGCTGGCCGAGGTGCGCGGGCTGGGACTGCGCGTCGTGCACGTCGACACGACCGTGCTGATGGAGCGCCCGAAGGTCGGGCCGCATCGCGCGGCGATCCGCGAGCGGCTGGCCGGCGTGCTCGGGCTGCAAGCCGCTGCCGTCAACGTGAAGGCGTCGACGGGCGAGGGGCTGGGGTTCGTCGGGCGCCTGGAGGGCGTCGCCGCGCTGGCCGTCGTGACGCTCGAGCTGCGCGACGTTCCAGGCTGAAACGCCGCGCTGCGGGCGTGCGTGCGGGGCCGCAGCCGATCCCCGGGTGAGGACCGTGGAACGCTTCGGAGCGAGCGGGCGTCGCCGCGCATGCCCTCGATAGGGTCAGGCGATGGCTGCGATCCGCCTCCACGACACGCGCTCGGGCGCGCTGCGCGAGCTCGTCCCCGGGCCCGGGGGCCGGGTCGGCATCTACGCATGCGGGCCGACCGTGTACGGGCGCGTGCACGTCGGCAACGCGCGGCCGTTCGTCGTCTTCTCGCTGCTCAAGCGCTTCCTCGAGCACGAGGGCCATGACGTGACGCTCGTCGTGAACATCACCGACGTCAACGACAAGATCTACGACGCCGCACGGCCGCTCGGGATCCCCAGCATGCAGCTCGCCGGCGAGATGACGGCGCACTACCTCGCCGACACGAGCGCGCTCGGGCTCGGCCGTCCGGATGCCGAGCCGCTCGCGTCGGAGTGCATCGCCGGCATCGTCGACCTGATCTCGGCGCTGATCGAGCGCGACAACGCGTACGCCGTCAAGGGCGACGTGTACTTCCGCGTGCGCGCCGACGCCGACTACGGGTCGCTCAGCCACCGCGCGATCGACGAGATGAACCAGGGCGAGGGCGACGGACTCTCGCCGCTGGGCGCGCGTCTGAAGGAGGACCCGCTGGACTTCGCGCTGTGGAAGGCGCAGAAGGACGGCGAGGACTCCGCGTGGGACGCGCCGTGGGGTCGTGGGCGGCCGGGGTGGCACATCGAGTGCTCGGCGATGGCGGAGCAGCTGCTCGGCGTCGGCTTCGAGATCCACGGCGGCGGCAACGACCTCGCGTTCCCCCACCACGAGAACGAGGCGGCGCAGACGCGGATGGGACGCGGCGCGGAGCTCGCCCAGATCTGGATGCACAACGGGATGCTCCAGCTGCACGGCGGGACGATGGGCAAGAGCCTCGGCAACGCGATCCGCCTGCACGAGGTGCTCGGCGAGGTCGGCCGCGACGCGCTGATCATGCTGTTCGCGAGCGCGCACTACCGCGGGCCGATGGATTTCGACGACGAGCGCCTCGGCGAGGCCCGAGCGCGCGTGGCGCGGATCCGCGACGCCGCACGTCGGCTGGTCGAGGGGGCGTCACCGCCGGACATGCGCGAGCACCGCGACGCGTTCTTCGCGGCGCTGGCCGAGGACTTCAACACCGCCCAGGCGCTCGGCGCGCTGTTCGAGTGGGTGCGCGAGGCCAACCGCCGCGACGACGCCGTCGGGCGCGACGACCTCGTCGAGATGCTCGCGGTGCTGGGCCTCGAGAACCTCGTCGTCGCCGACGCGGGCGATCGACCCGGTGCGGAGGAACTCGAGCTGCTCGCAAGCCGCCAGGCCGCCCGCGGGGCCAGGGACTACGCCGAGGCCGATCGCCTGCGCGACGATCTGACGGCGCGCGGCTGGGCGGTCCGCGACGGACCGCACGGCCCCGAGCTCGTGCGCTGCTCGCCGTGATCCTCTACGGCCGCAATCCCGTGCGCGAGGCGCTGCGTGCCGGGCGCCGGCGCATCGAGCGCGTCTGGGCGACCGAGCGCGCCGCGCGCGAGCCGTGGCTGCGCGAGTTCGCGGACATCCGGATCGCCGGCGCGGCGGAGATCGAGAGCCGCTGCGGCTCGCCCGACCACCAGGGCCTGTGCGCGGACGCGGGCGGCTATCCGTATGCCGGCGCCGCCGAGCTGCTCGCCGTCGCCGACCCGTTCGTCGTGGCGCTCGACGAGCTGCAGGATCCGCAGAACCTCGGCGCGATCTGCCGCAGCGCGGAGTGCGCCGGCGCGACCGGCGTGGTCCTCTGCGAGCGCAGGGCCGCCCCGGTGACGCCGGCCGCGGCGAAGGCGTCCGCGGGCGCGGTCGAGCACCTGCGGATCGCGCGCGTGCGCAACCTCGCCGACTTCCTCGCCGACGCGAAGGCGGCCGGCTGCTGGTGCTACGGCGCCGACGGCGCCAGCCCGACGCGCTACGACGAGCCCGACTACGCGGGCGGCGTCGTGCTCGTGCTGGGCGGCGAGGGCACGGGCCTGCGACCGCGGGTGGCGGGCGCGTGCGACGCGCTGATCTCGCTGCCGCAGCGCGGCCGGATCGAGTCGCTGAACGCCAGCGCGGCCGCCGCCGTGCTCATGTACGGAATCGTGCAGCGCCGTCGCGCCACTTGACAAGGCTTCATAACAGCGGATACGGTGCCGCCTGCATCAGGGGCTAAACCTGAGGTACAGCATCAGCTCATCGATCGTAGGAACGCAGCTGGCGCCCTGGGAGGGGACCGCCACTGAGCAAACTCCGACCCATTCGGGTCGGGAAAGGACTGCTCGTGGCCCGACTCTCCCAGAAGACTAACTCTCAAGCTCACGTTGATGATTACTTCCTCATCGGCTTGGCGAAACAGGGCGACCGCACCGCCTACGACCGCATCGTGCGCCGCTACTACGGCTTCGTGCGGCTGAAGGCCTCGTCGTACTTCCTCGCCGGCGGCGACTCCGACGACCTCGTCCAGGAGGGCCTCGTCGGCCTCTACAAGGCCGTCCGCGACTACCGCTCCGACCGCGAGTCGTCGTTTCGCAACTTCGCCGAGCTCTGCATCACGCGCCAGATCATCACCGCGGTGAAGACCGCGACGCGCAACAAGCACTCGCCGCTGAACCAGTACGTCTCCTTCTCGGCGACCCCCGCGGGCGCCGCCGGCGACGGCGAGCCGACGCTCGAGGACGTCATCCCCGGCTCGACCGTGCACGACCCGGTC
>DASXCR010000062.1:0-3545 GCA_036491075.1 Solirubrobacteraceae bacterium | reverse complement strand
CCCGCCTCCTCGGCGATGTCGCCGACGCGCGCGGCATGGAAGCCCTTGCGGGCGAACACCGTCACCGCCGCCTCGAGCAGCTCACTGCGCCGGTCGGTCGTCCGCTCCGCCAAAGCCTCGCGCAGCATAATCGGCCTCGATGCCTCCGCTCAGCGGCGTCACGGTCGTCGATTTCACGCGCCAGCTGCCAGGGCCGTTCGCGTCGCGCGAGCTGCTGCGCCTCGGCGCGCGCGTCGTCAAGGTCGAGCCGCCGGAGGGCGACCTGACGCCCGACGGCTGGTACCGCGCGCTGAACGACGGCAAGGAGCTGCTGCGCTGGGACGCGAAGGCTGAGCCTCCGCCGGCGGTCGCAGCACAGGCGGACGTCGTCCTCGAGGGCTTCCGGCCGGGCGTGTTCGAGCGGCTCGGCGTCGAGCTCGCGCCGAACGCGATCCTCTGCTCGATCACCGGCTTCGGGCAGGCCGGCGCGCGCGCGGGCGACGCGGGCCACGACCTGAACTACCTCGGGTACGCGGGCGTGCTCGCCGACACCGCGCCGTCCGTCCCCCCCGTGCAGATCGCGGACCTCGCGGGCGGCGCGCAGGCGGCTGTGATCGAGGTACTCGCCGCGCTCGTCGCGCGGGAGCGCACCGGTGAGGGCGCGCGCATCGTCGTCTCGATGACGCACGGAGCGCACCGCCTCGTCGCGCACAGGCTCGCGGGCGCGCCCGTGCCGCGGCTGCTCACCGGCGGCGTCGCCTGCTATCGCATCTACGAGACCGCCGACGGCCGGCACCTCACCGTTGCGGCGCTCGAGCCGAAGTTCTGGCATAACCTCTGCGCCCTCGTGGACCGCCCGGATCTCGTCGACCGCGCGTTCGACCCCGAGCTGCCCGAGCTGGCCGCGCTGTTCCGCACGCGCGCGCTCGGCGAGTGGCGCGCGCTGCTCGAAGGGAAAGACACCTGCGTCGGCCCGGTGCTGACGCTCGAGGAAGCGGCGGCGGAGCTCGCGTGAGCCGTAGGCTCGACGGAGGCTCCAAGGAGCGGAGGTGCCGGCTTGGCCGGCGCCGGAGCGGGAGATGAGCGGTATCGCAGCACTCGCGTTCGCGCTCGCAGGGATCCACGTCGGCGCACACCACGTGCTGAACGTCGGCTACGCGCCGGCGTGGAGCCCCGACGGGCAGCGCATCGCATTCGTCATGCGCGGCGACCTGTGGGACGCGGATGCGGACGGCTCGCACCGTCGGCTGATCGTCGCGAGGGCCGACCAGCCGGCGTGGTCGCCGAACGGGCGCCGGCTCGCGTTCACGCGCGACGGCGTCGTCTACACCATTCGCGTCGACGGGCTCGACGAGCGCAAGCTCGCGACGGGCGCGCACCCGTCATGGTCGCCCGACGGCGAGCGCATCGCGCTCGACCGCGACGACGAGATCTACACGCTGCACTGGTACGGCGGCGGCGTGAAGGACGCCGGCTCCGGGTCGGACCCCGCCTACGCGTCGGACGGCAGGCTCGCAGTCGTCCGCGAGGGCGAGATCGTGGCGGGTGGCCAGGACCTCGGGCCGGGCAGCGAGCCGGCGTGGTCCGCCGACGGCAAGCGCGTCGCCTGGGTCGACGACGGCTCGATCCTGATCGACGGCAAGCCGGTCGCGAAGGGTGTGCAGCCCGCGTGGCATCCGGCGAAGCGCGTGCAGGAGCTGCTGCCCGACTTCGCGCAGCGGCCGCCGAGCGGCCTGCAGCTCGAGGGCGGCGAGGGACGCTGGCTGCTCGGGTTCACGTCGCTCGTCGACAACATCGGGCTCGGTCCGAGCGTGTTCGTCGGCGTTCGCCGCCCCGGCCAGCCGCGCATGACCGGCACGCAGCGCGTACTGCTCGCGAACGGCGCGTGGCGCACGTACACCGGCGTCGCGCAGTTCCGGTACACGAACTCGCCGCCGCACCATCACTGGCACCTGATGAAGTTCGATTCGTTCCAGCTGCGCACGCTCACCGGCGAGACGCTCGTCAGCGATCGCAAGAGCGGCTTCTGCCTCGCAGACCACTACGGTCTCGCGCCCGGCAAATGGCCAAACCGCAGGCCGCACTTCCTCGGCAACTGCGCGCAATACCACCCCGAGGCGACACGCGTGGTGATGGGCACGACGCCCGGCTACACCGACCGCTATCCGGCGTTCTTCCACGGCCAGAACGTCGACATCTCGCACGTGCCCGCGGGCGTCTACGACCTTGTGCATCGCGTGAACGCGAACATGCTGCTGCACGAGCTGCGCTACGACAACGACGTCGCGTCGGTGCGCGTACGGCTGCAGTGGTCGGCAGGGATTCCCCGCGTGACGCTGCTCAGAAGCTGCTACGCAGCGACCTGCTGAACGGCGAGCGGCTCAGCGCGCCCTGCGCGTGCCACGCGCCGAGCGCCAGCACGAAGATCGCGCCGGCGGCCATCAGGAGCCCCTGCGCGGCGATGCCGAACGCGACTGCGTCCTCGGTGTGCACCCCGTGCGCGACGAGGATCGCGGCGCCTGCGCCTGCCTGCACCGCCGCACCGGCCGGTGCGACCGGCAGGACGGCCGAGGCGGAGGCCGCGCACACGAACGCGAGCGCCGCGGCGAAGTCGGTGCCGAAGCCGAGCGCTGCGAGGAGCACGAACACGGCGAGCGCGCGCAGCGCCCACGAGATTGCGACGCCGACCCACGCCCACACCGCTTCGCGCGGCGACGCGGCGTTGTCGCCGACGAAGCTTGCGAGGCGGAAGCGCGCGATCGGCCGGAAGCGCGAGATGCGCGGCAGCATGACGACGACCGCGGCTGCGAACACGCCGGCGACGATCACGACGCCGAACCCGACGGCGAGCCAGCCGCCGATGTTCGAGAAGCCGAGCGCGACGGACGCGAGCGGCGACATCGCCGCGCTGTCGAGGAGGCCGAGGCAGAAGAGCGAGAGCGCGACGGCGCCGAACGAGGCGCGACGGCGGCGGCAGCGGCGCACGACGGCGACGCGAATCACCTCGTCGCAGCGGCCCGGGAGCGCGATCCCGCCGACCGACGCGGCGCCGCCGGCTGCGGCGAGCGTGAGGACGGCCGGGCGCTCTCCCTGGCGGAAGAGGTGCTGCCAGCCCCACGCCTTCGCGGCGTAGGCGGCGAGCATCACGACCGCCGCGAGACCGACGAGCCAGAAGTTCGCGCGGTGGAGCGGCCAGCCCGAGCGCGCGAAATGGCGCGCCACGAGCGCAGAGACAGCGAGGGCCGCGAGGACGAAGACCGAGTTGAGAAGCCGCTTCAGGGTGAACAAGTACCCGATCATCGGCAGAATCGCACTCAGCCTGAGTCCGGCTTCTCCCCCGCGCGAGGGAGCAGCCGCTCCGAGATCGCCCCGAGCGACTGCGTCAGCTCGCTGGGGATCACCCAGACCTTGTTCGCGTCGCCCTGCGCGATCTGCGGAAGTACCTGCAAATACTGGTAGGCGAGGAGCTGCGGGTCGGGGTTCCCGTCGTGGATCGCCTTGAAGACGGTCTCGATCGCCTTCGACTGGCCTTCCGCCGCCAGGATCGCCGACTGCTTCTGGCCCTC
>DASXCR010000061.1:0-17801 GCA_036491075.1 Solirubrobacteraceae bacterium | reverse complement strand
CGCGTCGCCGCCAACGGGACGCTGCGCCCGCCGCTGGGCGAGAGCCGCGCGCCCGCGCTCGCGGTCGTCCTCGCATCGGGCCTCGAGCAGCCGTCGTGCGCGGAGCTGTGCGCGCGCCTGGCCGCCGACGAGGACCTCGGCGAGGTGCCGGTGCTCGTCGCGCTCGCATCCGGCGCGCTGGCCGACGGGATCGGCGTCGCGGAAGGCCACGAGCTGCTCGTCGAGCCGTTCTCGGCCGAGGAGCTGCAGGCGCGGATCGCGCGCGCCCGCCGCGCCGTCAACGGGATCGACCACGACGACATCGTCCGTGTCGGCTCGCTGGAGATGAACCTCGCGACCTACCAGGTGGCGATCGACGCCCGTCCCGTCGACTTCACGTACATGGAGTACGAGCTGCTGAAGTTCCTCGTCACGCACCCGCGGCGCGTGTTCTCGCGCGAGGCGCTGCTGAATCGCGTCTGGGGCTATGACTACTACGGCGGGGCGCGCACGGTCGACGTCCACGTCCGGCGCGTGCGCGCGAAGCTCGGCTCCGAGAACGCGGCGCGGATCAAGACGGTCCGCAGCGTCGGCTACCGCTGGGAGGGCACATGAGCGTCGCGCCGGCACCCGGCTCCGGCGGGCACCGCGGGCCGCCGACGGGTGCGGGCCCCGCCCCGGGCGTCGCTTCGACGCTCCCCGAGCGGCGCGGACGCACGGACTACGGCGGCTTTCGCGCCGTCATCAAGGCCGTCGGAACCGGCCCGCGAGGCAGCCGTGCGCTGACCTTCGAGGAGGCGCGGATGGCGACCGCGGCCCTGCTGGCCGGCGAGGTCAGCCCGGTGCAGGCCGGCGCGTTCCTCGTCGCGATGCGGATCAAGGGCGAGACGCCGGCCGAGCTCGCGGGGATGACGCAGGCGCTGCGTGCCGCGGCGGCGAGCGTCGCGGCCGGCCGGCCGTCGCGCGGGCGCCCGCTGATCGCCTGCGCGGGCGCCTACGACGGGATGGTCGACGCGCCGCACCTGTCGCTCGCCGCGGCGATCCTGGCGGCGGCCGCCGGGGCGCGCGTCGTCGTGCACTGCGGCGCGACGCTCGGCCCCAAGCGCGGGACGACGCCGGCCGACGTGCTCGCTGCCCTCGGCGGCCCGGCCCGGCCCGATCCCGCGCAGTCGCTCGCCATGCTCGAGCGCTCGGACGTCGCGCTCGTGCACGCGGGCGCGTCGATCCCGGGCTGGGACGAGCTCGCGGTCGCGCGCGACGAGATCGGGCTGCGCGGGCCGCTGCACTCGGCCGAGAAGCTCGTCGACCATCTCGGTGCCACGCACTTCGTCGTCGGGCACACCCACACCTCGTATCGCGAGCGGCTGCAGGGCGCGCTGCTGATGCTCGGCGCGGAGCGCTGCATCACGGTGCGCGGGATGGAGGGCGCCGACGTGCTGCGCGCGGGCCGGCCGTCGGCGACCGACACGCGGGGCCCGCTGGAGCTGCCGGAGTCGCCCGGAAGCGTCCTGCGCGGCGACGCCGACCCGCAGGTCGCGGCCGACCTGACGCGCGCGATCGTCGCCGGCGACGAGCACGGCGTGGCCGCGCGCACGGCGGTCCTCAGCGCCGGTCTGCGCCTGTACGCCGTCGGCCGCTGCGCGAGCGTCGTCGCGGGCGCGGCGCTCGCCGGTGCGGCGGTCGCCGACGGCCGCGCCGGTGCGACGCTCGACGCGCTGCTCGCCGCCTGATCGAATACCTTCAGACGATGACCGCGACCGACTTCCTCGAGGCGTTCGCGGCGGAGGCCGGCACGGCGCGCGTCGCCCCCGGCATGGGCTGAGCGCGCCATGGCCGTCTCGATCCACGAAGCGCGCGCCGCCGTCCTCGAGCACGTGACGGTGCTCGAGGCGGAGTTCGTCGGCCTCGACGACGCGCTCGGCCGCGCGCTTGCCGACGATGCCGCGGCCCCGAACGACGTGCCGCCGTTCGACGCCTCGGCCATGGACGGCTACGCGATCGTCGCGGCCGACACCGCGACCGGCTCGGCGCGGCTGCGGCTGATCGGCGAGGCGCGCGCGGGCACGGGCGCCGGGGTGACGGTGCGCTCGGGCACGGCGGTGCGGATCTCGACCGGGGCGCCCGTCCCCGCGGGCACGACGGCGATCGTCCCGCAGGAGCAGACGACGGCCGACGACGGGAAGACCGTCCTCGTAGAGGGCGCCGTCCGCGAGGGCCTGCACGTCCGGCCCGCGGGCGAGGACATCCTGGCGGGGGAGCTCGTCATCCACGCGGGCTCGGTGCTGGGTCCGTCGGAGCTCGGCGTGCTGGCGTCGCTGAACATCCCGCGCCCGAGCGTCGTGCGCCGTCCGCGGGTCGCGCTCGCGGGCACCGGCGACGAGCTGACCGACCCCGGCAAGCCGCTGCCCCCGGGCGGGATCCGCGACTCCAACGGACCGGCGCTCGGCGGCGCCGTCCATCGCGCCGGCGGCGATCTCGTGCGGCGCGTGCGCGTCGGCGACGACCTCGAGGCCACCGTCTCGGTGCTGCGCGCCGCCCTGCGTGACGTCGACATCCTCATCACGACCGGCGGCGTGTCCGTGGGACCGCACGACCACGTGCGCCCGGCGCTCGCGCGGCTCGGCTTCCGCGAGGTCTTCGCGGGCGTGAAGCTCAAGCCGGGACGCCCGACGACGTTCGCCGTCAACGAAGAGGGCACGCTCGTCTTCGCGCTGCCCGGCAACCCGGTCTCGGCGCTGATGGCGTTCCGGCTGTTCGTCGTACCGGCCCTCGACGCGATGCTCGGCCGCGAGCGCGTCGTGCATCCGACGATGGCGACGGCCGACGAGGAGCTGTCGGGCGACCGCGGCCGCACGACGATCGTGCGCTGCCGCTCGTCGCTGCAGGACGACGGCTGGCACGTGCGTCCGATGCGCTCCCAGGACTCGCACATCCTCACGTCGATGCTCGGCATCGACGCGCTCGCGCTCGTCCCGGGCGACCGCGACGCGATCGCCGCGGGCGAGCCGGTCGAGATCGAGTTCGTGGGCTGACGCGACGTGAGCACCCTCTACGAGTGGGCGGGCGGCGGCGTGGCCTTCGAGCGGCTGATCAACGCCTTCTACGACCGCGTCGAGCACGACGAGCTGCTCTCGCCGATGTTCCCCGGCGGCGTCACGGAGGAGCACCGCGTGCACGTGATCGCCTGGTGGTCGGAGGTGTTCGGCGGCCCGGCCGGGTACACGAGCGCGCTCGGCGGCTACGAGCACATGCTCGCCAAGCATCGCGACCTCGCGATCACGCCCGAGCAGCGCTTTCGCTTCGCCACGCTGATGAGCCACGCGGCCGACGACGCCGGCCTTCCCGACGACCCCGAGTTCCGCTCGGCGTTCGTCGCCTACGTCGAGTGGGGGACCCGGCTGGCGCTGCACAACTCCCAACCGGGCGCCGCCGTCGCGGCGCACGCTCCCGTCCCGCGCTGGGGCTGGGGCGAGGCGCCCCCGTACATCCCCTAGCCGGCTCGGCCCGGCGGCCGGCGGAAGCGCACGACGACGATCGCCACCAGGCCACCGATCAGCGCGCCCGCGAGCGTCAGCCCGATGTCGGCGACCGTGTCGTAGTACGCCGTGCGGTGCACGTGGCCCGCGTGCTCCAGCGGGTACTCCAGCAGTTCGAGCAGCGCCTCCGCCGCCATCGTCACGGTCACGGCGGCCGCGAACGACCACAGCCGCGACCAGCCCAGGCGACGCCGCGCCACGATCCCACCGGCCAGCGACAGCGCCACGCCCGCGGCGAGATGCTGCGGGCTTCCCAGCCAGTCCGGTGCCATCGCCCGCAGTCAAGCAGTCGTACGCTGAGCGGGTGCGGACGCTCACCCGCAAGGAGCTCACCGTCGCGCTCGCGGCGCGGCAGCTGCTGCTCGAGCGCCGGGCGCTGCAACCCGCCGAGGCGATCCGCCGGCTGACCCCGCTGCAGGCCCAGGACGCGCCCGCGCCGTACGTCGCGCTCGCGGCGCGCGTCGCAGGCTTCACGGCGAGCGAGCTCGAGGCGGCGATCGACCGTCGCGACGTCGTCAAGACGACGATCATGCGCCTCACGCTGCACCTCGTCGCCGGCGAGGACTATCCCGCCTTCGCGCAACTCACCCGCCAGGCGCGGATGCGCACCTGGCGCAGGGCGTACGCCCACCTCGACGAGGACGCCGTCACAGCCGAGCTGCGTGCCTGGTTCGCGAAGCCGCGCTCCAACGACGAGATCCGCGAGTGCGTGCGCCGCTACGACGGCGTCAAGCACGACGACTGGTCGGCGGTGATCTTCGCGCGCACGCTGCTCGCGCTCGTGCAGGTCGCGCCGGCGGGCCATCAGCGCGACCGCACGCGACCGCGCTTCGTCGTCGATCCGCGTCCGCTGCCCGACCCCGTCGACGCCTGCGCGCTCGTCCTGCGCCGCTACCTCGCGGCGTTCGGACCCGCGAGCCGGCGCGACGTCGCGTCCTGGGCGGGCGTCGCCCAGCGCGACTTCGCCGAGGCGCTCGTACGCGTCGAGACCGTCTCCTACCGCGACGAGCAGGGCGTCGAGCTGCTCGACCTGCCCGGCCAGGCGCTGCCGCCGGCCTCGACGCGGCTGCCGGTCCGCTTCCTCGCCCGCTGGGACCAGGCGCTGCTCGCCTACGCCGACCGCGAGCGGATCATCCCGCTCGAGCTGGCCCCGCTGAAGCTCACGCTGTCGGGCGACCAGACGGTGACGGTCGACGGTCGCGTCGCGGCGAGCTGGAAGCTGCGGCGCCTCACGCGTGCCGTCGAGGTCCAGATCACGCCGCACACCGCCATCCGCCGCTCCGCGCACGCGCAGATCCGCGCCGAGGCGAAACGCACCGCGCGCTTCTGCGTCCCGGACGCGCGCGACGTCACCGTCGTCGGGCTCTGACACGCGGCCGGCGCCCGGCGACGCGCGCCCGGCCGTGCGCCGCCCATCGTCGCCGCTTGGCCGGCGTCGGACGAGCCGGGCCGGGTTGCCATAACCCGCTGCTAACCTCGCAAGACGTGGCGGCCAACGCCCGCAAGGTGCGAGTTTCGTCGTCCTCGGCCCCGTCTCGGCGGGGTCTTCTTGTCCGCCCACACGCCTAGGATGCATAAATGGAAATTGAGATCGGTCGCGGGAAGAAGGCTCGCCGCGCATATGGATTCGACGACATCGCGATCGTGCCGTCCCGGCGCACGCGGGACCCCGACGACGTGGACATCTCGTGGAAGCTTGGGGACTATCGCTTCGAGTTGCCGCTGCTCGCATCGGCCATGGACGGCGTCGTCTCGCCGACCACCGCCGGCCTGATCGGCAAGCTCGGCGGCCTCGCCGTCCTCAACCTCGAGGGCATCTTCACGCGCTACGAGGACGCCGAGGAGCAGCTCGAGCGCATCTCGCAGCTGCCGAAGGACTCGGCCACGCGTGAGATGCAGGAGATCTACAACCACCCGATCGATCCCGAGCTGATCCGCCAGCGCATCCGCGAGATCAAGGACCAGGGCGTCGTCGTCGCCGCGTCGCTGACGCCCCAGCGCGTCCGCGCCTACTACGAGATCGCGCTCGACGCCGGACTGGACATCCTCGTCATCCAGGGCACGGTCGTCTCCGCGGAGCACGTCTCCACCGACGAGGCACGCCCGCCGCTGAACCTCAAGGAGTTCATCCGCGAGGTCCCGCTGCCGGTCGTCGTCGGCGGCTGCGCGAGCTACCACACGGCGCTGCACCTCATGCGCACCGGCGCGGCCGGCGTGCTCGTCGGCGTCGGCCCCGGGGCGGCGTGCACGACGCGCGGCGTGCTCGGCATCGGCGTCCCCCAGGCGACGGCGATCGCCGACGTCGCGGGGGCCCGCTCGCAGCACATGCTCGAGACCGGCGAGTACTGCCAGGTGATCGCCGACGGCGGCATGCGCAACGGCGGCGACGTCTCGAAGGCGATCGCCTGCGGCGCGGACGCCGTCATGATCGGCTCCCCGCTCGCCCGCGCCTACGAGGCTCCCGGCCGCGGCTTCCACTGGGGCATGGCGACGTTCCACCCGACGCTGCCTCGCGGCGCGCGCGTGCGCACCGTGCAGAACGGCTCGATCGAGGAGATCATCACCGGTCCCGCGCACCAAAACGACGGCACGTTCAACCTCATGGGCGGGCTGCGCACGTCGATGTCGACGTGCGGCTACAAGGACATCGCCGAGTTCAACCGCGCCGAGCTGATGATCGCGCCGGCGCTGCAGACCGAGGGCAAGCAGCTGCAGGTCGCGCAGGGCGTCGGGATGGGGGCCCGCGAATCGTCCGCGCCCGCGCCGTCCAACGGCAACGGCGCCCACAAGGAGCCGGCCCTCGCTGACGCATGAGCGACGGCCTCGTCACGTCGGCGACGGCCGCCACCGAGCTCCTCGACGAGAGCGTCCTCGACGTCGCGGTGCCGCGCCGCGTCGACGAGGTCGTCGTGCTCGACTACGGCGGTCAGTACTCGCAGCTGATCGCCCGCCGCGTGCGCGAGCTGGGCGTCTTCAGCGAGCTGCTGCCACACCACGTCGGCGCCGAGGAGGTCCGTAAGCGCAAGCCGCAGGGCCTGATCCTGTCGGGCGGGCCGGCGTCGGTGTACGCGCCGGGTGCTCCGCGGCTGGATCGCGAGCTGCTCGAGCTCGGGATCCCGGTGCTCGGCATCTGCTACGGCATGCAGCTCATCGCGCTCGAGCTCGGCGGCAGGGTCGAGGGCGCCGAGGTCGGCGAGTTCGGTCGCTCCGAGCTGACGGTCCGCGAAGCAGGCCGCCTGTTCGCCGGGCTGCCCGAGCAGCAGACCTGCTGGATGTCGCACCGCGACACGGTGTTCGCGCCGCCGCCCGGGTTCACGGCGCTGGCATCGTCCACCGGCTCGCCGGTCGCCGCGCTGGAGGATCTCGAGCGCGAGATCTACGGCATCCAGTTTCATCCCGAGGTCGTCCACACGCCGTACGGCCAGACGATCCTCGAGCGCTTCCTCGCGGAGATCTGCGCAGCGGACCGCTCGTGGAGCCCGGAGAGCATCGTCTCCGAGCAGATCGCGAAGATCCGCGCGCAGGTCGGCAGCGGGAAGGTCATCTGCGGGCTGTCGGGCGGCGTCGACTCGAGCGTCGCCGCGCTGCTTGTGCACCGCGCGATCGGCGACCAGCTGACGTGCGTGTTCGTCGACCACGGCCTGATGCGAAAGAACGAGGGCGAGCAGGTCGTCCGCGCCTTCCGCGACCACTTCAAGGTCCCGTTGATCGCGGTAGACGCCGAGGACCGCTTCCTGAAGCGGCTCGCCGGCGTCACCGATCCGGAGACCAAGCGCAAGGCGATCGGCGCCGAGTTCATCCGCGTCTTCGAGGAGGAGGCCGAGAAGCTCGGCGACGCCGCCTACCTCGTCCAGGGCACGCTGTACTCCGACGTCATCGAGTCCGGGGGCGGCACGGGCGCGGCGACGATCAAGTCCCACCACAACGTCGGTGGCCTCCCCGACGACCTGCAGTTCGAGCTCGTCGAGCCGCTGCGCGCGCTGTTCAAGGACGAGGTCCGGGCGGTCGGCGCCGAGCTCGGCCTGCCCGAGCGGCTCGTCTGGCGCCAGCCGTTTCCCGGCCCCGGCCTCGCGATCCGGATCGTCGGCGGCGAGGCGACGAAGGCCCGCCTGGACCTGCTGCGCGAGTGCGACTACATCCTGCAGGACGAGATCCGCAAGGCCGGCCTGTACCGCGACCTGTGGCAGTCCTTCTGCGTGCTCCCCGACATCCGCACCGTCGGCGTGCAGGGCGACGAGCGCACCTACGGCTCGGTCGTCGTGCTGCGCGCGGTCACCTCGGACGACGCGATGACCGCCGACTGGGCACGCCTGCCCTACGACCTGCTCGAGCAGATCGCGTCGCGCATGATCAACGAGCTGCGCGACATCAACCGCGTCGTGCTGGACATCACGTCCAAGCCGCCCGGCACGATCGAGTGGGAGTAGGCCGCCGAGCGCTACCGGTCGGGGTGCGCGACCATCGCGCTGCCGCCACCGCGCCGCACCGGCTCCGCGGCTGCCTCGACGCGCCCGTGGCCGAGGAACTCGATCCCCGTCGCGGCGCCGATCTCCGCCGGCGGGCCGAAGACGTCGCCGCGCGCCTGCAACGCCGCTGCCTCCGGCGTCTGCAGGAACGCCGCCTCGGTGTCGGTGACCGGCAGGTTGCGCTGGCTCGTGCGCGGGTCGGCGATCGCCTGGGGCAGCGTCATGCCGAGGTCGATGCGATCGGTGAGCAGCTGCAGCACGGTGGTGATGATCGTCGCGCCGCCCGGTGAGCCGACCGTCAGCCACGGCCTGCCGTCGCGCAGCACGATCGTCGGGCTGATCGACGAACGCGGGCGCTTGCCGCCCTGCACGCGGTTGGGGTGCGTCGTCGAGTCGTAGTCGAAGTCCGTGAGCTCGTTGTTGAGCAGGAACCCGTAGCCCGGCACGACGAGTCCCGAGCCGCCGATCGACTCGATCGTGAACGTGTACGAGACCGCGTCGCCCCAGCGATCGGACGTCGAGATGTGGGTGGTCGACCCGTCCTGCGCCGCCGTGACCGACGCCTGGCCGTGACCGGTGCGCTCGTGCAGGCCGTCGAACGGGTATGGATTGCCGGGCGCCACCGGGCTCGTGGCCGCGCGATCGCCGATCAGCGCGCGGCGCTCGGCGGCGAACGGGCTGGAGAGCAGGCCCTGCAGCGGCACGCGGTAGTACGCGGGGTCGGCGAGATACGCGCCGCGGTCGGCGAACGCCAGGCGCGAGGCCTCGAGGCGCAGATGCTCTGCCTGCTCGCGCGGGAGCTTGCCGAGGTCATAGCCGCCGAGGATGTTCAGCGCCTCGCCGATCGTCGAGCCACCGCTGGACGGCGGGCCCATGCCGTAGAGGTCCAGCCCGCGATAGCGGACGTGCGTCGGGGTGCGCCACACCGGGTCGTAGGCGTGCAGGTCGTGGTTGACCATCACACCGGGCAGCCACGCGTGGTTCGCGTTCGCCGCGACGGGCGGCTTGCGGACGGTGCGCACGATCGCGTGGGCGACCGCGCCGCGATAGAAGCCGCGCGTCCCCTGCCGGGCGATCCGCTCGAGCGTATTCGCGAGATCGGGGTTGCGAAACGTCGAGCCGACGTCCAGGGGCGTGCCGTCGGGGTCGAGGTACAGCGCGGCCGTCGCCGGTGCGTCGTCGAAGTAGTCGAGGTTCTGCCGGATCTGGTCGGCGAAGGTCGCGTCGACGACGAAGCCCCGCCGCGCGATCCGGATCGCCGGCTTCAGCGCCTGCGCGAGGGAGATCGTCCCCTTCTGGCGCAGCGCCGTCGCCCAGCCGCGCACCGTGCCGGGCACGCCGACGGACATCCCGCTGTAGCGCGCGTCGTCGAACGCGAGCGGCTTGCCGTCCTTCATGAAGGAGTCCGGCCGCATCGCCAGCGGCGCGCGCTCGCGCTCGTCGATCGTGCTCACCTGGCGGTGGCGCGCGTCGTAGCTGACCATGAACCCGCCGCCCCCGATGCCGCTCGAGAAGGGCTCGACGACGCCGAGCACCGCGGCCGCCGTCACCGCCGCGTCGACCGCGTTGGCGCCGTGGCGCAGCGCCTGCACGGCGGCACGCGTCGCGAGCGGATCGACCGTCGCCGCCGCGCCGCCGGTGCCGATCTGCGTCGCGGGACCCTCGGGCGCCGTGGCCGCGGCGGCGCCGGAGACGGCCACGAGCGACGCGGCGAGGGCGAGCAGCGAGGCGGCGGCACGACCGGTGCGGGAGGGCATGCCCCACCCATGCCCGAAATCTGGCGCCGCGAAGCTCCCGCGCGCGCACGGCGTACGCTCGAACGGTGGCGCGCGTGGCGATGGTGGACGTGGAGTTCGAGGAGCACTACTGGTACCCCGACGACGGCGCGATCGTCTGGCTGAGCGGCTACCAGGTCGTCGACGAGGACGGCAGCTACCTCGCGCGCGACGCGCCGCAGCTCGCGCAGCGGGGCCTGCGCGTCTGCGGCGTCGCCGGCGCGGCGCGACACCACGGCGAGGCGCTGCGCTCGGACGCCGTCGCTGCGGGCAGCGCGCTGGCGCTGCGGCGCGACGCGGACAACGAACACGACCCCGACGCGATCGCAGTCCTCGACGCGAGCGGCGCGCAGGTCGGTTGGGTGCCGCGCGCGGTCGCGGCGCAGATCGCTCCTGAGCTCGACGCCGGCGAGCCGTGGTCGGCGCTTGCGCTGCGTGAGTCGCGGGCGTCGCCGCGCGATCCTCGCACGGGCCTCACGATGCTGCTCGCCCGCGCCGCGACGATCGAGTTGCGCGAACGGCCTCGCGGTCGTCGACCCTGACCCCGGCTACGCCTGCGCCGGGGCGGCGGGCACGCGCACGCCGCGCACGAGCAGCCACGACAGCCACACGCACAGCGCGTAGATCGGCACGCCCATCGCGGTCCGCGCGACCCCGAGCGCGACCACCGCGCCGGCGAGGTACAGCGGCAGCTGCACGACGAGGCGTGCGGAGAACATCGCCACCCACAGCAGCGTCGCGCGACGAAATGCCTGCATCCGCGACGGATCGGCGCGCCACGCGTTGTCCTCGCCGTCGAGCTTGGTGACGATCACGCCGATCAGCGGCCAGCGCACGACGATCGAGATCAGCAGCGCCGAGGCGTACGCGGCGTTCAGCAGCAGTCCCGGGAGGAAGAAGTTCTCGGCCTTGCCGCTGCGCGTCGCGATGAACGCGGCGAACGCGACCCCGAACAGGCCGGACAGGGCGTGGCGAGGCGACTCGCGCCGGACGAGCCGCATGACCGTGAGCACGAGCGCGATTCCGACCGCGACCGCCGCCGACGTGTTCGTGTTCGATCCCGAGGCGGTGTAGGCGATGACGAACGCGACCCCCGGCAGGGCAGTCTCGGCCATCCCGAGGGGGCCTCCGATGGCCTCCTGGATCGTCGTCGGCACCGGGCGCGGGGCGTCTGGCGCATCTGGCATCCCACGATGATGGCGCACGCCGGTCTCCGACGGGCGCGCGCCGAGCGACGCTCGGAAACGGGCGCGCGAGCGCGCGCGAGCCAGGCAGGCACCGACTTTGCCGACCGGGCGCTATCTTTCCCGACCTCGGCGGCTGAATCAGCGGCGACTCAGATTGGAGAGGAACACATGGCGCGCCCCATCATCCTCGGCGTCGTCGGCGATTCGGCGACCGGCAAGACGACCATCACGAAGGGCCTGGTCGAGATCCTGGGCAGGGAGAACGTCACCCACATCGGGATGGACGACTACCACAAGTACGACCGCGTCCAGCGGGCGGAGCACGGCATCACGCCGCTGAACCCCGACTGCAACTACATGGACATCATCGCGCAGCACCTCAAGCACCTGCGCAACGGCGAGCCGATCCTCAAGCCGGTCTACCAGCACACCGACGGCACGTTCGGGCCGCCGCAGTACGTCGTGCCCAAGCGCTTCGCCGTGATCGAGGGCCTGCTGGGCTACCACACCGCCGAGCTGGCCGCGACCTATGACGTCCGCGTCTACCTCGCGCCGCCGGAGGACCTGCGCTACGACTGGAAGATCAAACGCGACACGAGCAAGCGCGGCTACACGCGCCAGGCCGTGCTCGACGACCTCGAGCGCCGCGAGCCCGACTCGCAGGCGTTCATCCGCCCGCAGGAGGGGCGCGGCGACATCGTCGTCTCGTTCCGTCCCAACGAGAACGGTGACGATGACCACCTCGACGCGGTGCTGACGCTGCGCGACGGCCTGCCGCATCCGGACCTCTCCGTCGTCGTCGACGAAGGCGGCAGCGACGGCATCACGCTCGACCAGAAGACCAACGAGTGGTGCCTGTTCATCCCCGGCAACGTCGACCGCAAGCGCGGTGCCGCGATCGAGGAGGCGGTCTGGGAGAAGATGCACTTCGCCAGCCACCTGCGCACCGAGCGTCTCGGTGAGTTCGTGGTCGGCAGCGACGTGCACCGCTCCGAGTCGCTGGCGATCGTGCAGGTCCTGATCCTCTATCACCTCGTCACGGCCAAGGCGGCCGTCGCGGTCGGTGGCGACGACGCGACCTCGCGTTCGATCCCGAACAGCCCGTCGGTGCCCACCCAGTCCCAGCCCGATCACGATCCCGATGCGGAGAAGCCGGTGGCCGGCGCGGCGAGCTAGTACGGCGTGGGGCGCGGCGACCCCCCAGGCGCGGCGCCGCGACGCGACACGAGCTTCCCGGGAATGATCCGAGAAGTGCAAATGAGAATCATTACTGCTAGTGTGATGGCCGATGGTCACCCGCAGCATCCTTGCCGTTCTCGCGACCGCCGTCGCCGCGGTCCTGCTCGCGGCGTGCGGTGACGGCGGCGACCAGACGACCGGCTCCGGCGGCCCGATCGTCGCGGTCACGACGACGCAGCTCGGCGACTTCGCCCGCGAGGTCGCCGGCACGCGGGCGAGCGTCCGCCAGATCCTCGAGCCCAACTCCGACCCGCACGCCTACGAGCCGCGCCCCAGCGACCTGCGGGCCGTGACCGGCGCGAAGGTCGTCGTGCGCTCCGGCGGCGACCTCGACAAGTGGCTCGACGACATCCTGCGCAACGCCGGCTCGGGTGCTCGCCAGATCACGATCATCGACGCGCTGCACACGCGCCGCCTCGACGGCGCGGTGGACCCGCACTGGTGGCAGGACCCGCGCAACGCGGTGATCGCGGTGCAGCGCATCCGCGACGCGCTGGTCGCGGCCGATCCCGCCGGCACGGCCGTCTACACGGCCAACGCCGCCCGCTACATCGCCTCGCTGCGCACCCTCGACCGCGCGATCGGCGCGTGCATGCGGCTGATCCCAGCGGATCGGCGCAGGCTCGTGACCGACCACGACGCGCTCGGCTACTACGCCGACCGCTACGCCATCGCCGTCATCGGGACCGTGATCCCGGCGCTGTCGACGCAGGCGGAGGCCTCCGCCGGCGAGGTCGCCAAGCTCGTGCAGACGATCAGGGCGGCGCACGTGACGACGATCTACTCCGAGAGCTCGGTCAACCCGAAGCTCGTGCAGGCGATCGCGGCCGAGGCGCACGCGACCGTCGGGCCGGCGCTGTACGCCGACTCGCTCGGCGCCAAGGGGACGCCCGGCGCGACCTACCTCGGTTCGCTGCGCTCGAACACGCAAGCGCTCGTCGCGGGCTTCACCGGCGGCCGCGGGCACTGCTCGCTGCCGTAGCCGGGGCGGCGCGCGCGTCGGTCAGGTTCAGCTGTATGCGTCCCACGCCTTCAGGAACGCCAGCGGGTCAAACGGCTTGCCGCCGGTGTACCAGCCCGGCGCGCTCCACATCTCGAAGTGCAGGTGACAGGCCGTCGCGTCGCCGGTCTTGCCGACGAAGCCGATCGGATCGCCGGTTCCGACGATCGCGCCCTTCTTCAGCGGCGAGCGGTCGCGCAGGTGCATGTAGACGTAGTCGACGTCGGTGTCCGCACCGTCGATGACGAGGTAGTTGCCGGCGTTCGCCTCGTTCTGGTTGAGCTTGACGACGCCGCCGCGGGCCGCGACGAGTGGCGTCCCGCACGCGGCGAAGACGTCCTGGCCCTCGTGGACGTGCCCGTCGCGCTGGGCGCCGAAGGCCGCGATGCCGGTGCCGTAGGTGTGCTTGCCGCGGATCGGGAACTTGTTGTCGACGAGATCGAACGCGCCGCTGGCGAGCGGGGTGGCGGTCTGCGCGGCCTGAACGCCGGCGACGGCGCCGAAGACGCGGAACTCGTACCGGCCCACGGGCTGCGCCACGCCCGCGACGGTGCCGTCCCAGTTGAGGGTGCGCACGACGCCGGGGGCGAGCATCCCGAGCGGCCAGGTCGTGACGAGCGCGCCGTCGCCGAGGCGCACGAGCGCGACGGTGAGGGCCATCGCCGCGCGGGGGAGGATGTCGATCTCCGCCTGGCGGGTCGCCGCGAGGTAGACGCGCTGCCCGACGACCTTGACGTCCAGCGGCCCGCCGCCGGAGGCGATCCGCTGGATCGAGACGGCCGTCGGGCTGGGCTGCGACGGTCCGCCGCGGTTGACGACGAGCAGCGGGCCGCTGAGCGCCTTGGCCGGCACGAGCGCATCGACGCTGCTGACGCGGGCGCGCACGATCGGGGCGGTCACGTCGTCGCGCGATCCGCGCGCGCCGAGGAAGACGATCCTGCTGACGTCGCGCATGTTCTTGCCGCGCACCCGCAGCAGGCTGCCGGGCTGCGCCGCGGAGACGGACGCGCAGTGCGCGACGCATGCGACCGCGCTGATCTTCGCGGGATCGCCGGCGTAGGCGCCTCCGGTGCTCGTGATCGCGCTCGCCGGTGCTGCGCCCATCGCCATGGCGAGGCCCGTCCCCAGCACTGCGATCCCCCATCGCCTCAGCTCGACCAGCTCCCTCGTCGTCTGCCTACGGGATCGGCGCCGGGGCTCGCGCGGCAACGTCCGCGCTACCAGCCTCCCGAGCTGGATCCGCCCTCGGCACACGCGTGGACGCGAGCACCGTCCGTTCCCCGTCTCATCGCTGCGACACGATGGATTCGGCCATTTCCAGGGCGGAACCGTAGCGGATCGCAGGACACACGTGCGATCGCGGCGTCCGAGATCTCGTGGGCGTTTGCGATTCCCTATGCTTGGTCGACGCCGCGCGGCTGAACGCGTGGCCTTTTTCGCGCCATGAAGACCTACGTAGCCAACGCCAACGACCGCGAGCGCAACTGGCTCGTCGTCGACGCGACCGGGCAGACGCTCGGCCGCCTGGCCACCCAGATCGCCGACGCCCTACGCGGCAAGCGCAAGCCGACCTACACCCCGCACGTCGACACCGGCGACTTCGTCGTCGTCGTCAACGCGGAGAAGATCTCGGTCACCGGCAACAAGCGCGCCGACAAGAAGTACTACCGCCACTCCGGGTACCCCGGCGGCCTGAAGACGCGCACGCTCGGCGACATGCTCGAGCGCCGTCCGGAAGAGGTCCTGCGGCTCGCCGTCAAGGGCATGCTGCCCCGCAACCGGCTGGCCCGCAAGCAGATCACGAAGCTGAAGATCTACGCCGGGCCGGAGCATCCCCACGTGGCTCAGAAACCGCAACCGATGGAGATCCACCCCTCGTGATCGACGAGAACGCCGAGCCGCCCGAGGACTCGCCGGCCGACGCCCCGCAGGACGCAGCATCCACCGACGCCGCCGACACCCCGGCCCCCGCCGAGCCCGCGGCCGCCGCGGCGCCCGAGCCCGAGCTGGACGAGGACGACGACGAGCCGGTCGCTCCGCGGGTGAAGCCCGCGATCCCGGGGGCCGACCTCGAGGTCGACATCGTCGCAGAGGGCGCCGACCCGCTCGCGCAGCCCGACGAGGAGGAGCAGGCGGCGATCGACGCGGCCGCCGAACAGGACCGCGCCGACGAGCAGCCCGTCGCCGCCACGATCGACCTTGCCGCAGGCGCGCGCTACCGCGCGACCGGCAAGCGCAAGACGGCCGTCGCCCGCGTGATCCTGCGTCCCGGCACGGGCGCGTACACGATCAACGGCAAGACGCTCGACACGTACTTCCCGCGGCCCGCGCTCGGTCGCAACATCCGCCAGCCGCTCGAGGTCGTCGGCTACGAGGACCGGATGGACGTCGTCGCCCGCATCCACGGCGGCGGGGTCAGCTCGCAGTCCGGCGCGCTGCGCCACGGCATCTCGCGCGCGCTGCTCGAGGCCGACCCGAGCCTTCGCGGCGAGCTCAAGCGCCGCGGCTTCCTGACGCGTGACTCGCGTGTCAAGGAGCGCAAGAAGGCCGGTCTGAAGAAGGCCCGTAAGCGGCCGCAGTTCAGCAAGCGCTGAGCGCTCGCTGACGTCCATGAGCGCGGAAGGATCCGCGAAGGTCGATCCGTCCGTACGCGTGCACTTCGGCACCGACGGCGTCCGCGGCGTGGCCGGCGAGGTGCTGACCGCGTCGCTCGCGGTGTCGATCGGAGCCGCGGCGACACGCGAGGTCGGTGGCGAGCGTCCGCGCGTCCTGCTCATCCGCGACACCCGCGAGTCCGGCGAGATGCTCGAGTCCGCGCTCGCGGCCGGGATCGCGTCAGCCGGCGGCGACGTCCTGCTCGGTGGCGTGCTGCCGACACCGGCGGCGCCGCTGCTCGTCGCGCGCTACGGCCTCGACCTGGCTGCCGTGATCTCCGCCTCGCACAACCCCTACGAGGACAACGGGATCAAGTTCTTCGGGGCCGACTCGTTCAAGCTCTCCGACGCGACCGAGCTCGCGATCGAGGCGCGCATGTCGTTTCCGTGCGGTGGCCCGTCGCGTGCGATCGGGACGATCCGGACGCTGCACGGCACGCACGAGGACTACCTGCGCGCCCTGCAGACGCGCTTCGCGGGCCTCGACCTCAGCGGCGTCGACGTGGCGCTGGACTGCGCCAACGGCGCGACCTACCGCGCCGCGCCCGAGATCTTCCACCGCCTCGGCGCGACCGTGACGGTGCTCGCCGACGCCCCCGACGGGCGCAACATCAACGACGGCTGCGGCTCGACGCACACCGGGCCGCTTGTCGCGGCGATGCGCGACGGCGGCCACGACGTCGGCTTCGCGTTCGACGGCGACGGCGACCGCCTGCTGGCCGTCGATCGCCGCGGCGCGGTCGTCGACGGGGACGAGCTGATCGCCCTCGCGGCGCTGCACCTGCGCGCGCAGGATCGCCTGCCGGGCGGCGGGGTGGCGGTCACGGTGATGACCAACTACGGCTTCCACACGGCGATGCGAGACGCCGGCGTCGAGGTCGCGACGACGCAGGTCGGCGACCGCTACGTGCTCGAGGAGCTGCGCGAGCGCGGCTGGGGGCTCGGCGGCGAGCAGTCCGGCCACATCATCGACATGGGCTTCGTCGCGTCCGGCGACGGGATCGCGAGCGCGCTGCTGACGCTCGAGGCCCTGGCGGGTGCGGACCTCGCCGATCGCCACGCGATGGACAAGCTCCCGCAGCGCCTCGTCAACGTCCGCGTCGCCGACCGCGACGATGCGATGTCGAACCCGGAGCTGCTGGCGGCGTCCGGGCGAGAGGGCGTCGCGCTGGAGGGCCGGGGACGGGTGCTCGTGCGCTCGTCGGGGACCGAGCAGCTCGTGCGCGTCATGGTCGAGGCGCCGAGCGACGACGAGGCCGATGCCGTCTGCGGGCGCCTCGTCGCGATCGTCGAGTCGATCGCCGGTCCGGCCGCCTGACGGCCGCGCTGCGGGTGGCGCCGGGTTGAGCACCTAGGATCTAGCGCCATGTGCGGCATCGTCGGCTACGTCGGTCAGCGCCGGGTTCAGGAGATCCTCCTGGCCGGCTTGGAGAAGCTCGAGTACCGCGGCTATGACTCGGCGGGCGTCTCGGTGCTTGCCGACGGCGACATCGCCTCGGTGCGTGCGGTCGGCAACCTCAGCAAGCTGCGCGCGGCGGTGCTGGACTGCAACGCCGCCGTGGCGGAGCCCGAGGCCGGCGCGGTCGCGACGATCGCCCGTCCCTCGACGTGCGGCATCGGCCACACGCGCTGGGCGACCCACGGTCGCGTCACGGAGTCAAACGCCCACCCGCACTTCGACACGAGCGACCGCGTCCACGTCGTCGTCAACGGCATCGTCGAGAACTACATCGCGCTGAAGCGGCGGCTCGCCGACATGGGCGCGGACTTCACGTCGGAGACCGACGCCGAGGTCATCGCCCATCTCGTCTCCCATCACATGGCGCGCGGCAGCCTCGTCGAGGCCGTGCTCGCGACGTACGCCGAGCTCGAGGGCCACTACGCGTTCGTCGCGATGAGCGCGGACGAGCCCGACACGCTCGTCGGGGCGCGCAAGGACTGCCCGCTGATCGTCGGCCGCGGGGA
>DASXCR010000060.1:0-5636 GCA_036491075.1 Solirubrobacteraceae bacterium | reverse complement strand
CGACGCCGCGATCGCCGCGGATCCCGATCGCAGCGCTGCCGGCGACGCGCTGCGCTGCCGGCTGCGGGTGCAGCTCGCGGTCGCGCTCTTCTGGTCGCCGGAGATCGAGCGTCGCGGCCGGCTCGTGGAGGAGGCGTTCGTGCTGGCGCGCGCGATCTTCACCGGCGAGGCGGCGCGCGGCTCGCGCGCGCAGCGCATGCTCGCCGACCGCACGCTGGCCTTCGTGCTCGCCCAGGGGTTCCCCGCGATCTGGGGGCCCGACACCGCCGAGCGCGGGCTGCCGATCTCCGTCGAGGTGCTCGAGCTGTGCGAGCGCACGAACGACCCCGAGCTCGCGATGCAGGTGCGCCTGTGGCGCATCAACCTGCTGATCGAGCTCAACGACCCGGTCCGCGCCGACACCGAGATCGAGGCCTACGGCGCGAGCGCGCGGCGCCTCGCGCAGCCGCGCACGCTGATCTACGCGCCGCTGTTTCGCGCGTACCGGGCGATGATGCTCGGCGAGTTCGCCGCGGCCGAGCGCTTCGTCGCCGAGGCGATCGAGCTTCCGCACGGCGTCGCCGGCACGATGGCGCAGCTGATCTCCGACTGGCAGCTGTTCTTCATCCGCCGCGCCCAGGGCCGCCACCTCGGCGACATCGCCTTCCTGCGCGGCTACGCCGACCGCTTCCCGTTGCTGCGTCGCTGGCGGATCATGCTGCTGCTCGTGCTCGCCGAGACGGGCGAGCGCGCCGAGCCGCGCGCGGGACTCGACGAGCTCGCCGCCGAGGACTTCGACGACTTCGCGCGCGACGCCACGTGGCTGTTCGCGATGTCGCTGCTCGCCGAGCTCTGCACGATCCTCGAGGACGGGCCGCGGGCACGCCGGTTGTACGAGCTGCTCGCCCCGTTCGAGGGTCGCAACGCGATCTCCGTCGGGGCGGCGTACCTCGGCCCGGTCGCGCGGTATCTCGGCTTGCTCGCGATGACCATCGGCGCCGACGAGCGTGCGCTCGGGCACCTCGGGACCGCACGCTCGGCCGCCGAGCGGATGGGCGCTCGGCCGATGGTCGTGCTGACCACGCTCGACGCTGCCGAGGTCCTCGTGCGGCGCGGAGAGCCGGGCGACGCCGACCGCGCCGCGACCCTCGTCGGGCGCGCCGGCACCGAGGCGCAGCGGCTGCGGATGGACGGGGCGATCGCGCGCGTCGCCGACCTGCGCCGGCGCCTGCCGCCGACCGGTGCGGGCGAGCTCGACGGCGCGCGGGCGCGCCTGGTCCGGGAGGGCGACATCTGGCTGCTGGACCATCGCGGCCGGCGCGTCTGGCTGCAGGACGCCAAGGGCATGCGCCACCTCGCCGCGCTGCTCGCGCGCCCCGGCGAGTCGATCAGCGCGCTCGCGCTCGCCGACGACGGCGAGCGGTCCGGCGACGGCGGCATCGCTGCGGCGGAGCGCGCGCGCCTGAACGTCACGCGCGCGCTGCGGGCCGCGCTCGCGAAGCTCGCCAAGCACGACCCGGCGCTCGGCGGCCTGCTGGAGGCGCGGATTCGAACCGGTGGGTCGTGCACCTACGTGCCGGATCCCGACATCCCGCTGGAGTGGGACGTCGAGCAGTGAGCGGCGCGCATCGGAGACGACGGCGGGGAACCGGACCATCGAAACGCCGTAATGCCTATCGGAGATCTCCTAATGCCGTCCGTGCTGCACTAGGCTCTGAGACGGGAGCGGGGAAGGCAGGCGGGAGAGATGCTGTCCACAGGAACCACATCGGGGGAGGGCCCGCTCGTCGGCCGCGTGCGAGAGCTCTCGGAGCTGCGCGAGACGTACGCCGATGCGCGTGCCGGGCGCGGCGGCGTCCACCTCGTGCTCGGCGATCCCGGCGTCGGCAAGACGCGCCTCGCCGCCGCGCTCGCCGAGCACGCGGCGGCCGACGGCGCGACCGTCGTCTGGACGCGCGGCTGGGGCCGCGCCGCGCCCGCGTACTGGCCGTGGGTCGAGGTCGTGCGCAGCCTGTGTGCTGACGTCGACGGGCCGGCGCTGCGCGCCGCCCTCGGTGACGGCGTCGACGAGCTCGTGCGCCTCGCGCCCGAGCTCGCCGAGCGGCTGCCGGGCGCCGGGCCGGCGGCGCTCGCGAGCGCCGCCACCGGCGTGGAGGAGACGTCGCAGATCGCCCGCTTCGCGCTCTTCGGAGCGCTCGTCTCGCTGCTGCGCCTGCGTGGCGCGCAGGCGCCGGTCGTCGTCCTGATCGATGACCTGCAGGCCGTCGACGAGGGCTCGCTCGTGGCGCTGGACTTCGTCTCGCGGACGCTCCGCGGCCTCAGCGTGCTGCTCGTGGTGACGATGCACGAGCGCGTCCCCGAGCGCACGCCCGATGCCCAGGCGGCGCTCTCGAACATCGTCCGCGCCGGCCGCCGCCTGATCCTCGGCGGACTGTCCAGCGCGGACATCGGCGAGCTGATCGAGCTCACGAGCGGCGTCGCGCCGCCGCCCGCGCTCGCGCGGGCCGTGCGCGCGCGCACGGAGGGCAACGCGTTCTTCGTGCGCGAGATCGTGGCGCTGCTGCTCGCCGAGGGCCGCCTCGAGGATCCGCCGGACGAGCTGCCGCTGCCCGATGGCGTGCGCGAGACGATCCGACGGCGCCTCGAGCCGCTGGACGTCGAGGCGGTGCGCACGCTCGAGCTCGCGGCGATCCTCGGCCGCACGTTTCACCTCGCCGCGCTCGAGCACGCCTCGCCGCTGCATCGCGACCAGGTGCTGACCGCGCTCGACCAGGCCGCGCGGCTGGGGCTCGTCGTCGAGCTGCCCGCGACGGTCGGCCGCTACCGCTTCGGGCACGGGCTGATCGGCGACACGCTGCTCGCGGGCATGAGCGCGGCCGCGCGGATGGCGGCGCACGCCGCCGCCGGGGAGGCGCTCGAGCACGTCTATCGCGGCGCGATCGACGCCCACCTGCCCGAGCTCGCCCACCACTTCCTCTCCGCCGCGCCGCGCGGCGACCTCTACAGGGCCGTCGACTACGCGCAGCGCGCGGCGCACGGTGCGCTCGACAACCTCGCCTACGAGCAGGCGGAGGAGCTCTTCGACCGCGCGCTCGCGGCGCTCGAGCTGCTCGAGATCGACATCCCGCGCCGCGCCGCGCTGCTGCTCGGGCGCGGCACGGCGCAGTCGCGCGCGGGTCGGCCCGCCGCGCGGGCGAGCTTCGACGCCGCGATCGGCGCGGCGCGCGCGATCGGCGACCACGACACGCTCGCGCGGGCGGCGCTCGGGGCCGCGCCGTTCGCCCTGACGCCGGGGTTCGTCGACGACCAGCACGTCGCGCTGCTCGTCGAGGCACTCGAGCGCGCCGGCCCCGGCGACTGCGCCCTGCGCGTGCGCCTGCTCGGCTCGCTGGCGACCGCGCTGTACTGGTCCGACGCCGCGCCGCGGCGCGCGCAGCTCGCGCGGGAGGCGCTCGAGATGGCACGCCGGCTCGGCGACGACGCGACGCTCGCGTTCGCGCTGTCGGCGGCGCAGCTCGCGACGAGCGGCCCCGACAACACCGGGCAGGGCCTGGAGTGGCTGCGCGCGCTGTTCGAGCTGACGGACGGCAGCGGGCACTCGGTGCTGTCGATCGACGCTCGCAGCCGCTTCATCGACCTGCTGATCGAGGTCGACGACCTCGCTGCCGCGGACGTCGCGATCGGGATGGCCGAGCGCACGGCGACGGCCGCCCGCGACCGCCGCGCGATGGCGTTCGTCCCGATCCAGCGCGCGCGCCGGATGATGCTCGAGGGGCGCTTCGCGCAGGCCCGAGCCCTGCTCGCCGAGGTCGCCGCGATCAGCCACGAGATGCCGGACACGACGATCCCGCTGACCGTCAACTCGCAGCTCGCCGTGCTGGGGTGGATCCAGCACGGGGTGGGCGCGATCGGAGACGTGCGCGCCTACGCCGACGGCGTGCCGGCGATGCCGATCTGGCGCGCGGCGCTCGCGGCGTCGCTCGCCGCCAACGGCCGCCGGGCAGAGGCGCAGCGGGAGTTCGACCGGCTCGCGGCAAGGGACTTCGCGGCGTTGCCGCGCGACAACCTCTGGCTCGGCGCGATGGCGGCGTTGGCCGAGAGCACGGCACTGCTGGACGCGCGCGACGTGGCGCTCCGGCTGCACGCCGAGCTCGCGCCGTTCGCCGCGCGCAACGTCGTCACCCCGACGGTCGCGTTCCTCGGGCCGGTCGAGATGTGGCTCGGGATCCTCGCGGGGGTCGCCGGCCGCGACACGCAGGCGCTCGAGCACCTCGGTCGTGCGCGTGCCTCGGCGACGCGCAACGGCGCCCGCGCGAGCCTCGCGCGGATCGCGGTCGAGGAGGCCACCGTGCTCGTCCGCGACCGTGGGCGCGACGCGCGGCGCCGCGCCGAGGAGCTGCTGACCGAGGCCGCGCGCGAGCGCGAGGAGATGGGCATGACGGCGATGGCCGACCGGATCGCGGCGCTGCGCGACGCGCTGGCGCAAGGCGCGCCGGAGCCGGCGCCGGCGCTGTCAGCCGCTCCGCCGGCCGCCGAGGCGGCTTCGTCAGCCGGCGCGCCCGTTGCCGACGTGACCTCGCCGGCGACGTCTTCCTCCTCCACCATCACCGCGTCGCTGCGGCGCATCGGCGACGTCTGGACGATCGACGACGGTCGCGTGACGCTGCACCTCAACGACGCGCGCGGCGTGCGCCTGCTCGCGCTGCTGCTGTCGCGGCCGGGCGAGGAGATCCACAGCCTCGATCTCGTCGCGATCGTCGACGGCGGTCCCGCGGCCGGGCGCGGCGCCCGCGACCAGGACCAGCAGGTCGCCGGGCGCGCCGCGATCCAGGACGCCGCCGGGCCGCGTCTCGACGACGAGGCCAAGGCCTCCTACCGCGCGCGCCTACAGCAGCTGCGCGGCGAGATCGCCGCCGCGCTGGCCCGCGGCGACGCGGCGCGGGAGCAGCGGGCGCGGACCGAGCTCGCGTTCGTCGAGCGCGAGCTCGGGCTGGCGGTCGGCCTGCGCGGTCGCGATCGCGATCTCGGCGCCTCGCACGCCGAGCGCGCGCGGGTCAACGTCACGCGGGCGATCCGCTCGACGCTGCGGCGGATCGCGAGCTACGACGCCCGCCTCGGGCGTGAGCTGCACGCCGCCGTGCGGACCGGCACGTACTGCGCGTACCAGCCCGATCCGCAGCGGCCGCGGCGCTGGGTCATCGGCGACGCGCCCGGCGGCTGACGCGATCGCGGTCGCCGGGTTGTACGTCGTTCACCCCGGCGTCACGCCCGCGAGGCATGGACCCGTCCGCCCCGCACACGTCCTGTTCGGCGACCTCGTCGGCTTCACGGCGTTCACGGAGCGCGTCGGCGACGACCGCGCCGCCGACGTCGCGGTGCGTTCCAGATCGCCGCCGGGCGGATCGCCGAGCGCTACGACTGCGAGGTCGTCAAGAGCCTCGGCGACGCCGCGATGATCCACGGTCGCCAGGCGGCCCGGTCGTGGCGCTCGCGCACGAGCTCGCGTCCGAGCGCTGGTGCCCGCCGCTGCGGATGGGCGTGCACTCCGGCGCGGCCGTGTGCCGCGGCGGCGACTGGTATGGCGCGACGGTCAACGTCGCGGCGCGGCTCGTCGATGCCGCCGCAGCGGGCGAGATCCTCATCAGCCTGCGAACCCG
>DASXCR010000059.1:0-2639 GCA_036491075.1 Solirubrobacteraceae bacterium | reverse complement strand
CGCGTACGTGCAGGGCAGGTCGTCGTACTTCGTGCCCTCGGAGACCTCTTCGGCCGAGCGGCCGTTGATCGTGTCGACGCGGATCAGCGACGGGTAGCGCTCCGAGCGGCGCGGCGAGCGCACGGGGCCGGCGACCTCGTCACCGGCGACGAGCTCGCAGCGACGCACCTGCGCGGCCGAGATGTAGACGTCGTCGTCGGACGGCTCCGGCGGCGACACGCGCAAGAAGCCCGAGCCGTTGGGGAGCAGCTCGACCGTGCCGCTCGCCTCGCGCTCCTCGCCGCTCGCGGCCGCCGGACGGTCGCGGTCGGCCGAGCGGTCGGGGCCGCGGCCACGGTCGGCGGAGCGATCGCGGTCCCGATCGCGGTCGGAGGAGCGGTCGCGATCGGACGAGCGGTCGCGGTCCGATGGGCGATCGCGGTCGGCGGGGCGATCCGACGCGCGGTCGCGGTCGGCTGAGCGCTCGCTGCGCCCGGCACCGTTCTCGCGCGCCGCGCGCGGCGGGCGGGTCGAACGTGCGCTGGGGACCGGCGCGGCGTCGGGATCCGCCTCGGGCGTCGCGTCCTCCCCGCCGTCGAGGTCACCCGGATCGCGATCGCGGGTGCGCGAGCGGCCGCGGCCACCGCGTCGCGAGCGGCGGGCGGGCCGCTCCTCGGCATCGTCGCCGTCGGCGCCGGCCTCCGCGTCGCCGGTGACGCCTGCCTCCGCGTCGGCGTCGGCGGTGACGTCGGCGTCGTCGGCCGCGGCGTCCGGCTCCTCCGGCGCGGCACCCTGGCGCTCGATGATCGCGTCGACGAGATTGGCCTTGCGCAGCCGGCGGTAGCCGTCGAGGTCCAGCTCACCCGCGATCTCGTGCAGGTCGGCCAGCGAGCTTGACTCCAGTGCGGAGCGAGAGATGACTGACATGTGGGTCCTCCTGTGATTCGTCGGAAGGCGTCCGGCCGCGTTGGACAGCGGTCGGCGACTCGTGTGGCTTACAGGCTAGCGCGCATATCGGATCGCTTCACCGAGCGCCAGCTGCGGATCCACCTCGAGCTCGCCGCGCAGGGCCGCCCGCACGCGCAGGAAGTCGCCTGCCTGCTCGACGTCGTGGACGCGCAGGATGTGCGCGCCGGCGTCGACCCCGAAGCCGAGGGCGGCGAGCGTTCCCGCGGCGCGCTCGCGCGGTCCGCGACCGGTCAGCGCGCCGACGAAGTCCTTGCGCGAGACGGCCAGCAGCAGCGGCCGGCCGAGCTCGTGCAGCTCGTCGAGGCGGCGCAGCAGCGCGATCGTCTGGGCCGGGGTCTTGGCGAAGTCCGGGCCGGGGTCGAGCACGATCTGCTCGTCGCGAACGCCCTCCCCGCGAGCGATCCGCATCTTCTCGGCGAGGAACGTCGCGACGTCGGCGAAGACGTCGTCGTAGCGATCGGGATCCTGCAGGCGCTGCTTCGGCTGCGCCCGCGTGTGCATGAGCACCAGCGCGGCGCCCGTCCGCGCGCAGACGCCGGCCAGCGCGGGGTCGCGCAGCCCGCTGACGTCGTTGACGATCGACGCCCCCGCGGCGATCGCCGCTTCGGCGACCGCCGGCTTGTAGGTGTCGACGGACACGACAACGCCGAGCTGCGCGGCGATCGCGGCGACGAGCGGAGCGACGCGCTCGATCTCGTCCGCCGCCTCGACGGGCGGGCGCCGCGTCGTCGCCGACTCGCCGCCGACGTCGATGATGTCCGCCCCCTGCTCGACGAGCTCGCGGGCGCGCTGCACGCGCGCATCGAGATCCGGGTAGGCGCCCGGATCGGAGAACGAGTCGGGCGACGCGTTGACGATCCCCATCAACAACGGCCGTTCGCCGAGCACGAGCCTGCGACCCGCCGCGGCGAGCACATGGCGTGGGGCGGCGACCACGGCTAGCCGACGCGCACGATGCGCTTGCTGACCGTCGCGTTGCCGGCCTTGTCGCGCGCCGTGATCGTCAGCGGATAGGAGCCCGGGTGGCGGTAGCGATGCGTCGTGCGGATCGACGTGACGCCGCGCGCACCGGGCGTCCGGTCGCCCCAGGAGACGATGACCTGCTTCATGCCGGACGTGGTCTTGATCGCCCGCGCGTCGTCGCGGGCGTGCACCCCGAGCCTCACGACGCGCTTCTTGCGCTTGTAGCCGACCGACAGCAGCGGCTTGCGGGCGTCGATGCGCAGCAGGCGCGTCTTGGAGCGCTTCGCCTGGCCGCGGATGTCCGTCGCGCGGACCTGCCAGGTGTGCGTGCCGTTGGCCAGCGGGACGGTCGTCTGGAACGTCGTCGCGGTGGGCGTGCCGACGACGGCGCCGTCCACGATCACCTCGTAGCGCACCGGCCCCCAGAGGTTGAACGCCGGCTGCCAGCTCAGCTTGGGCGTCGCCGCCCGGCAGCAGGCCTGGGCGGTGTAGCCCAGGAAGCCGCCCGGCTCGCGATCGTCGTAGCCGGCGACGATCCGGCGGCTGCCCGGGGCGCCCTGCACCCAGGCGACGAGCACGCCGCCCGCGCGGTCGGCCGCGGCGTCGAAGCCGAGGTCCGGGTCGACCGGGCCGAGCTCGGGACGCGACAGCGTGCCGGGGAGCCCCGGCTTGCCGTCGGTGTAGGGCTGCACGATGACCGCCGGATCGCTCGTCCCGCCGAGGACCGT
>DASXCR010000058.1:0-3788 GCA_036491075.1 Solirubrobacteraceae bacterium | reverse complement strand
GCGCCGATCGCCGGCATGATCTCCGTCTCGGGGTCGAGCTCGACGTCGAAGCGGCGCATGTAGAAGTCCGAGACGGCCTCGCGGAAGTCCTTGCGGCCGCGGTTGGAGGGATAGCGGTGCGTCTCGGGCTCGGTGATCGCCTCGGCCATCGCCTCGACCACGAGCGCGGGCGTCGGGCGGTCCGGGTCGCCGATGCCGAGTGAGATGACGTCGACCCCTTGGGCCTTCTTCGCGGCGATCTTGCGCTCGAGCTCGGCGAAGAGGTAGGGCGGGATGCGGTCGAGGCGACGGCTGGGCTTCACAGCTTCTCCAGTTGGTCGATGAAGTCGTCGGCGAGCTCGCCCCGGTACACGGGCACGGCCCAGCCGCTCAAGGTGTAGTGCAGATCCTCCTCGACGTCGACGAGCAGCTCGCCGCCGTCCAAGCGCACGGTCACGGGCGAGTCGCCGCCGCGCAGGACGTAGGCGACGGCGGCGCCGCTCGCGCCGGTCCCGGAGGACATCGTCTCCCCCACGCCGCGCTCGTAGATCCGCGCGCGGATGACGCCGGGCGCGATCTCGCCGAACCAGCTGACGTTCGTACGGTTGGGGAACAGCTCGTTCTCCATGATCGCGCGACCGATCGCGGGCAAGTCGAGCGCGTCGAGCCGGCGCAGGTCGGGCGTGTGGATCGCGCACTGCGGGTTGCCGACCTGCACGTGCTGGAAGCGCCAGTCGCGGCCGTCCGCCGTCAGCGTTCCGGCGCCGTCGGCGCCGCCGGACGGATAGTCGGGGGAGCTCGTGCGCGCACGCCCCATGTCGAGGGTGCAGGTCGTCGGGCCGGTGATCGTCGGGCGGATCTCCCCGGCGGCGGTCTGGATCGAGAACTGGTCGGAGTCCGTCCAGCCGCTATGGCGCAGGTACATGACCGCCTCGCGCGCGCCGTTTCCCGACAGCTCGGCCTCCGAGCCGTCGGGGTTGAAGATCCGCAGGCGCGCGACGAAGCCCGGCTCGTCGGGCGCCGACAGCGCCAGGATGCCGTCCGAGCCGATGCCCGTGTGCGGGTCGCAGATGCGCCTCGTGCGTGCGGCCGTCAGCGCGAACGGCAGCGAGCGCTCCTCGAAGATGAGGTAGTCGTTGCCGAGCGCCTGCCACTTCTCGAATGCGATCGGGGTCATGCGGGCGCGGAGTCTATGGGCCATCGGACCGATCCCGCCGGGCGTCGCCCGCGCCGTCGATCGCGGCCGCGACCGCCGCGGCCGTGCGCCCGTCGATGGCGACGAGCTCGACCTCGGGCAGCTTGCGCATCCAGGTCAGCTGGCGTCGGGCGAACTTGCGCGTGCGCCGCTTCATCGCGTCGACGTCCCCGGCCAGCAGCTCGTCGAATCCGAGCGCGACGCGCGCGGTCTGCGACGCGCCGGCGAGGTGCGCACGACGCACCTCCTCGATCGCGCCGGCGGCGACCATCGCGTCGACGCGTCGCTCGATCCGCGCGTAGAGCTCGTCGCGGTCGCGGGTCAGGCCGATCAGGCGCGTCGGCCGGCGCGTCTCGCTCGTCCACAGCCGGTTCGGTCCGTCCGGCGCTCGCAGCGCTCCCTGCGCGAGCAGCTCGAGCGATCGCACGATCCGGTGGCGGTCGTGGCGGTCGATCGTCGCGGCCGCCCACGGCGCCGCTCCGGCGAGATCGGCGTGCAGCGCCTCCGCGCCGCGCGCCGCCAGCTCGGACTCCAGGCGCTCGCGCACCCCTGGTGGCGGCGGCGGACGCAGCTTCAGCTCGGCGAGCGCCGCGCGCAGGTACAGGCCGGTACCGCCGACGACGATCGGCGTCGCGCCATCGGACAGCAGCCGGTCGATCTCGGCGTGGGCCAGCGTCGCGTACTCGGCGACGCTGAAGCGGGTGTCGACCGGAACGAACGAGACGAGCCGGTGCTCGAGTCGGGCGCGCTGCTCGGCGCCGGGCACGCCGGTGATGGCCTCCAGTCCGGCGTAGACCTGCAGCGCGTCGGCCGAGACCGCGACCGGCCGCTCGCCGCGGGCGCGCAGGCGATCGGCGAGCGCGAGCGCGATCTCGGTCTTGCCGACGCCGGTCGGCCCGAACAGCGCGAGGACCTCGGCGGGCATGCGATGAGTATGCGCCGCAGCGCGATCGGCGACGATCGGTCCGTCGCAGGCAGCGCAGCGGCTCCGGGTACCTCGTGGCGCCGCCGCCGCCGGCCCGTGCAACCCGGGGGGTATCGTCAATCGCCCATGACGGTGCGCATCGCATGCGGGTTGTCGACCGCCTCGGACCCCCCCGCCGGGGCGCGGAAGGCGGCCGCGGAGGTCGCCGCCCGCCTCGAGGGATCGAACGTCGATCTTGCCGTCGTGTTCGCGTCCGGCAGCCACCTCGCCAATCCCGAGGCGACGCTCGAAGGCGTCCACGACGCGCTCGCACCCGACGTGCTCGTGGGTTGCGGCGCCAGCGGGATCATCGGCGCGGGGCGGGAGGTCGAAGGCGGCACGGCGGTGACGGTGTGGGCGGCGTCGTTCGAGGACGGAGCGGTGTCGGCGTTCCACGCGGAGATCCACGAGCTCGACGACGGCATGGCGCTGCGCGGGCTGCCCGACCTGTCCGGAGCGGGCGGCGTGATCCTGCTCCCCGACCCCTACTCGTTTCCGACGGACGCGGTCCTCAGCGAGCTGCACGATCGCGCACCCGGCGTGCCGGTGCTGGGCGGCGTGTCGAGCGCGCGCACGATCCGCAACGAGGCGGCGCTGTTCCTCGGCGAGGAGGTCGTCTCGGGCGGGGCCGTCGGCGTGCGCTTCGACGGCATCGAGCTGTTGCCATGCGTCTCGCAGGGTGCGACGCCGATCGGTCCCGAGCTGACGATCACCGCGGGCGAGGGCCGGATCATCAAGGAGCTCGCGGGACGCCCGGCGCTCGCCGCGCTGCGCTCGGTGATCGCGGATCTCGGCGAGGACGAGCGGCGGATCCTCGCCGAGGGGATGCTGCTTGGGATCGTCGTCGAGCGCGGCCGGCCGGACTACATGCACGGGGACTTCCTCGTGCGCAGCGTCCTCGGCGGCGACCCCGAGAGCGGGACGATCGCCGTCGGAGCGCCGATCGCCGAGGGACAGGTGGTGCGCGTCCATGCCCGCGACGCCGCCTCCGCCGATCGCGACCTGCACGACGCGCTCGGCCTGCGCCGCACGGCGCTCGGCTCCGACGTTCCCGTGGGCGCGCTGATGTTCACCTGCAACGGTCGCGGGCGAGGGATGTTCGGCGTACCCGACCACGACGCGACCGCGCTCGTGGCCGAGCTCGGCCCGATCCCGACGGCCGGGTTCTTCGCCGCGGGTGAGATCGGCCCGGTGGGCGGTGAGAGCTTCATGCACGGCTTCACGGCAACCGTGGCAGTGTTCGCGCCATGAACGTCTCTGGAAGGACCGCTCTCGTCACCGGCGCAACGGGCGGACTCGGTCAGGCGATCGCGCGTCGGCTCGCGGCCGCCGGCGCCAGGCTCGTGCTCTCCGGGCGCCGTGCCGACGTGCTGGAGAGCCTCGCGCAGGAACTCGGCGCGACGGTCGCCACCGCCGATCTCTGCGACGCTGCGTCCGTGCGGGCGCTGGCCGCCGACCACCCGGACGTCGACATCCTGATCGCGAACGCCGGCCTGCCCGCCTCCGGGGGGTTGCAGTCCTTCACCGAGGAGCAGATCGACCGCGCGCTGCTCGTCAACCTGCGAGCGCCGATCATGCTCGCCCACGCGTTGGTCCCGGCGATGGTCGCCCGCGGCTCGGGACACATCGTCGTGATGTCGTCGCTGTCGG
>DASXCR010000057.1:0-16748 GCA_036491075.1 Solirubrobacteraceae bacterium | reverse complement strand
CGCCGAGCTCGGTGAGGGCGGCCAGGCGCTCGGGGTCGCGGCCGGCGGCGACGATGTGGCAGGCGCCGAGGTGCCTGGCGATCTGGACGGCCATCCGTCCCGCGTTGCCGGTCGCGCCGAGCACGAGGACGCTCTGCCCGGCTTCGAACGCGATGCGGTTGCGCAGCGCGATCCAGGACGACATCGCGGGGTTGATCGCGGCCGCGACGGTCAGCACGTCGGTGCCGGCGGGGAGCAGGGTGCTGCGCCGGCCGCGCGGTGCGGGTGCGCCTGACGACCGCGGGTGCGCAGCTGGCAGCCGGGTTCGCCCTCGAGGTCTACGCCGAGCTCGGCGCGCTGCTGGCGCCGCTCTCCGATGGCGACCGGCAGCGCCTCTCGGAGCTGGCCGGGACGTTCGTCGAGGCTCAGGCGTCACCGTTCGCGGCACAGCCGTAGCGCGGCTCAGACGCGTCGCGCGCGCTCGATCGGACGCGGCGGTGCCTCGGCGACGCCGTCGTGCGCGGTCGGGGCCGGCGCGCGCACACGAGCGCACGCCGACGGCTCGTCCATCGGCGTCGCCGGGCCGCCGACCAAGGGTCGCGACGGTCTACCGGTGAGGTCCGGCTGTCATGTGGGCAGATCGAGGATGACCGCGATCACCTCGCGCACCTCGGACAGCGCCGCCGTTCCCACATTGCCGCGCACGCCGTCGACCCGGCCCGTCGATACGGCCCGCAGATGCTGGCACTGCGCGGCAGACGCGCGGTCGAGGCCGTTGGACGCGTCGGCCTCGACGCGTACCTCCGAGCCGAAGGCCCTGATCGTCGAGGTCAGCGGCACGACGTGGATGACCGCAGGCGCGGCATCGAGGATGCGTTGCGCGCTGACCACGATCGCGGGATGGCGGAAGCCGGCCGCGCGCCCTGCCGGGGCGCCGAGGTCCAGGTCCACGACGTCACCCGCCGTCAGCATCCAGCCAAGTGGTCTCTGCCGGCGTAAGGTCGGCCTTCAGCTGAGCCCCGATCTGCTCCTGGCGCAGCCGGCGCACCGCCAACGTCACGGTCGCGCCAACGCTCGAGCCCAGCTGCGCAGCGAGCTGCTTGAGCTCTCGATGGGTCGCACTGTCGATGCGAACGCTCGTACTGGGCATGCAGATCAGCATACAAGAACGCATGCGTCGCTCGGCTCGCCCACGCCGCGGCCGTGCCGGACACGGGTGGGATGATCGTTGGCGCAAGGCATACTGCGGTCATGGCAGGGCGTGCGCTGCGCGGGGTTGTCCGGTCATGGCGTCGGCCAGGAGTCCCTGCCGTGACCGATCCGCTCGTCGGCGCGATCACGGAGCTCGCGTCGCTTCTCAGACGATGCGAGCGCGATTCCGAAGCCGCCTGGGTCGCTGCCATCCGAGACGACATCGAGGCTGGGCAGGGTCCGAGCGCCCGGACCAGGCTTCGGACCCAACTCGCGGGCGGCATGGGGTCGCTGCTCGACCTTTCTCTCTCGAGCCATCCGCGGAGTCGCTCATAACCGCTCAGGAGGCCCCGCAACAGATGTGGGATCTCATCGTGCGACTCGACGCGATCCTCCAGACGGCGCGATGATCCGCCCCGCCGTCGGCGGCTCCTCGCGCCGCTGACCAGCGCGAACCGGCGGCGGGCAAGGCCGCGACCGAGCACGCCGGCGAGCCGTCCCGGGCCCGCCGGGGGAGCCCCGCCCTCAGGACCCCGTCAGCAACGGGTCGCGCGTCGCGGCCGCCGCCACCGCGCGCTCGACCGCGTTGACGTCGCGTACCGCGCCCGTGTCCGCAGACGTCGCCATCGCCGCGTAGGCGCGCAGCGCCGGCGAGACGATCCGGTCGCGCGCCGCCGGCACGTAGCCGACGCCCGTCTCCAGGCGCTCGCGGCGCTCGGCGAGCTCCTCCTCGGAGACCTCGAGCACGAGCCGCCGGTTCGGGATGTCGATCGCGATCGTGTCGCCCTCCTGCACGAGCGCGATCGCTCCGCCGGATGCCGCCTCGGGCGAGACGTGGCCGATCGACAGGCCCGACGTGCCGCCGGAGAAGCGACCGTCGGTGATCAGCGCGCAGGTCTTGCCGAGCCCCTTGCCCTTCAGGTAGGACGTCGGGTACAGCATCTCCTGCATGCCCGGCCCGCCGCGCGGGCCCTCGTAGCGGATGACGACGACGTCGCCCTCCGTCACGCGTCCGCCGAGGATCGCGTCGACCGCGTCCTCCTGGGACTCGACGACGACCGCAGGCCCGGCGAACGTCAGGATCGACTCGTCGACGCCGGCGGTCTTCACGACGCAGCCGCGCACCGCGAGGTTGCCGTAGAGGATCGCCAGGCCGCCATCCGTCGAGTACGCGTGCGCGACGTCGTGGATGCAGCCGTCGGCGGCGTCGGTGTCAAGCGAGTCCCAGCGCTCGGACTGCGAGAACGCCTTCGCCGAGCGCCGGCAGCCGGGCGCGGCGTGGAAGACCTCGATCGCCTGCTCGGACGCCTCGCCGCCGCGGATGTCCCACGCGTCGAGCCACGCGCCGACCGTGGGCGCGTGGACGGTGTGGACGTCCTCGTCGAGCAGTCCGCCGCGGCGCAGCTCGCCCAGGATCGCCGGCATGCCGCCCGCGCGGTGGACGTCCTCCATCAGGTAGGTGCCGTTCGGGGCGACCTTGCACAGGCACGGCACGCGCCGCGACAGCGCGTCGATGTCCTTCATCGTGAAGTCGAGCTCGGCCTCCTGCGCGGCGGCCAGGATGTGCAGCACCGTGTTCGTCGAGCCGCCCATCGCGACGTCGAGCGTCATCGCGTTCTCGAACGCGCCGCGCGTCGCGACCGAGCGCGGCAGCACGGACTCGTCGTCCTGGTCGTAGTAGCGCTCCGCGATCTGTACGACCGTGCGGCCGGCGGCCTCGTAGAGCTCCCTGCGCGCGGTGTGCGTCGCGAGGATCGAGCCGTTGCCGGGCAGCGCGAGGCCGAGCGCCTCGGTCAGGCAGTTCATCGAGTTCGCCGTGAACATGCCCGAGCACGAGCCGCAGGTCGGGCAGGCGGCCTCCTCGATGATCGCGATGTCGTCGTCGGTGACCTCGTCGGCGACGGCGTCGGCGATCGCCGAGATGAGGTTCACGCGCGTGCGCACGGTGCCGTCGACGAGCGTCGCCGTGCCGCCCTCCATCGGGCCGCCGGAGACGAACACCGTCGGGATGTTCAACCGCAGCGCGGCGTTCAGCATCCCCGGCGTGATCTTGTCGCAGTTGGAGATGCAGACGAGCGCGTCGGCGCAGTGCGCGTTGACCATGTACTCGACGCTGTCGGCGATCAGGTCGCGCGAGGGCAGCGAGTAGAGCATCCCGCCGTGGCCCATCGCGATCCCGTCGTCGACGGCGATCGTGTTGAACTCGCGCGGGATGCCGCCGGCCGCCGTGACCGCCTCGGCGACGATCTCACCGACGGGCTTGAGGTGCGTGTGGCCGGGCACGAACTGCGTGTAGCTGTTCGCGACAGCCACGATCGGCTTGCGGCCGATGTCGTCCTTCTCGACGCCGGCGGCGCGCAGCAGCGCGCGGGCGCCGGCCATGTTGCGACCGTGGGTGACGGTCCGGGACCGGTATGCGGGCATGCATCCAGGCTAACGCGTGCGCCGAGCCGGGCGCCAGCCGCGCGTGCGCAGCGGCACGATCGCCTACCCGCCCTCGCGCAGCCGGCGCCGCTCACCGGCCGGGCGCTTGCTCTTCACCTCGATGCCGCCCAGCAGCGCGAACCCGCGCACGCGCACGGTCGGCGTCCCCGGCCGGATCGGGGCCGTGCCCGGCTTGTGCTCGGTGCCGCCGAGCAGCGCGAAGCCACCGAGATCGACCTCGACGCCCTCCGGCACGACGATCTCGATGCCGCCGAGGATCGAGACCGCGGTGATGACGAGCTCGTCGCCGTCGATCATCGCGTCGCGCAGGTCGAGGTCGACGCCGCCGAGCACCGCCAGGGCGACGCTGTCGGGTGCCGGACGCCAGCGCCCCTTGCGGTCGCAGCCGCCGAGCACCGCGATGTTCCAGCGCCGCTGCTTGCGCGCGGGCGCATCGACGACGTCCGCATCCCGCGCCGCCACGGGCAGGTCCGCTACCAGCTGCTCGAGCTCGGTGCCGGTCGTCGCCTCGTAGGCGAGCTCCGTGCGCTGCGCGAGCTCCTCGAACGTCAGACGGCCGTGGACCGCGCCGTCGCGCAGCGTCGTGACGGTGCGCTCGCGCTCGGCGTCGGATGCGCGCAGCCCCGGCGCGCGCTCCTCGCGCGGTGGGCGGGCGGCCATCGCGGCTCAGTCCTCGTAGGGCGTGAAGTCTCTCTTGCGAGCACCGCAGACGGGGCAGAACCACGTCTCGGGGATGTCGGCGAAGGCGGTTCCCGGCGGGATCCCGCCGTCCGGATCGCCCTCGTCGGGGTCGTAGATGAAGCCGCAGGATTCGCAGATCCAGCGCGTGGTCTCGGTCTCGGTCGTCATCGGCTGGAGGGTAGTGGTCGGACTCGTGGCGAGTACCGTCGGCGCGCGATGGAGATCGAGCCGCAGGCCACGGACGCGCGGCCCGACGAGGAGCGCGATCGGCCGGCGGTGGCGCACCCACGCCAGTCCGCGTCCGTGATCGTGCTGCGCGACGGCGACCCCGGCGGCGGCCTGCGGGTGCTGCTCGTACGGCGCAGCCCGCAGCAGCGCTTCATGGGCGGCTACTGGGTCTTCCCCGGCGGCGCCGTCGACCCGCACGAGGGCGTGGGCGAGGCGGCCCACCGTCGTGCGGCGGTGCGCGAGCTGCGCGAGGAGGCGAGCATCGATGCGATCGCCCCCGGGGAGCTCGTCGCGTTCAGCCGCTGGATCACGCCCGAGCAGCTGCCGATCCGCTTCGAGACGCACTTCTTCCTCGTGCGCGCGCCGGCCGGCGCGCGGGCGCGGGTCGACGGAAGCGAGTGCGTCGACCTGCGCTGGGACACGCCGCGCGCGCTGCTGGCCGCGCAGCAGGCGGGCGAGATCGAGCTCGCGCCGCCGACGTCGCGCCAGCTCGAGCAGCTGTCGGGCTTCGCGAGCGCCGCCGCGCTGCTGGACCACGCCCGCGCGCACGACGTGCGGCCGCTGCGACCGGTCGTGCGCAGCGGCGAGATCGCCCGCATCGCGCTGCCCGGCGACTGACCCGTCACTCCGCGACGCGAACCCGCCCGACCATCCCGCGCTGCTCGTGGTCGGCGATCGGGCAGTACCACTTGTAGGTGCCGGGCGGGAGCATGACGCGGATCGTCGCGTGCTCGCCCGGCCCGAGCACGGGCGTGCTGACCTCCCCCGTCGGCCCGTCGACGCGCAGCTCGTGGCGCGCCTCGCCGTCGTTCGTGGCGGCGAACTCGATCACTCCCGCGTGCGCGACGCGCGGATTGGCGGGGCTGAGGCGGTACTCGGTCAGGGAGACGTCGACCGACGCGACGGCCGTCCCGAGCGCGGCCTTCGGCGTGCTCAGCGGCGTCGGGGTCGTGCGCTGCATGGCGCCGATCCCGCGCTGCTCCCCGCAGCCCGCACACGCCAGCGCCAGCATGCTCGCGACGCATCCGCAGACCACGAGCACGGGCCGTTGGGGGGCGATCACGCCCGCGCCTCCGGCAGCGTGACGACCATGTGGCTGCCGTGCGGCTCGCGCCGCTCCGCGCGGATCGTGCCGTCGTGCAGCTCGACGATCCAGCGCGCGATCGCGAGGCCGAGCCCGGCCCCGCCACCGTCCGCGCCGCGCCGGCCGTCGCCGCGATAGAAGCGCTCGAAGACCCGCCCGAGGTCTTCCTGCGGGATCCCGGGGCCGTCGTCGTCGACGGTCACCGTCACCACGCGGTCGGCCGACGCCGCCCGCAGCGCGATCTCGCCCGGCCGCGGCGAGTAGCGGATCGCGTTCTCGACGAGGTTCATGACGACCTGGTGGATGCGGTCGGGGTCGCCCGACGCGTGCAGCCCGTCCGGCGCCTCGATCGAGAAGACGACGTCCTCGGGGGCGTGCAGCCGCGCCTCGCGCGCGGCGCCCTCGAGCACGTCGTGCACGGCAAACGAGCGGATGTCGAACGGCTGGTCGCCGGCCTCCAGCCGCGACAGGTCGAGCAGCTGCGAGACGAGCCGGCCGAGGCGCCGCGTCTGCGCGAGCATCGTGCGCAGCGTCTGCGGATCGGCCTCGCTGACCCCGTCGATGACGTTCTCGAGCACCGCCTGCAGCGCGCCGAGCGGCGTGCGCAGCTCGTGCGAGACGTTCGCGACGAGATCGCGCCGCAGGCGGTCGGTCTCCGCGAGCTCGGCGGTCATGCGGTTGAACGCGCGGGCGAGCTCGCCGACCTCGTCGTTGGACGTGACCGCGACCTCGCGGCCGTGCTCGCCGCGCGCCATCGCGCTCGCGACGGAGGCCATCTCGCGCAGCGGCTTGGTCGTCCCGCGAGCGAGCAGCTGCACGCACGCGAGCGCGAGCAGGACGCCGACCGCCGCGCCCACGATCGACGGCAGGTGGAACTGGCGGACGGTGATGATCGTCGCGACCGCCGTGATCCAGACGGCGATGACGATGACGATCCCGAGCTTGAGCTTCAGCGACGAGAGCGCATGCAGCGGAGTCATGGCCGCTGTGTCGTCGCGAACGCGTAGCCGATTCCCTGGACCGTGCGCAGGATGTCGGCACCGAGCTTGCGCCGCACGGCGGCGACGTGCGAGTCGACGGTGCGCGTGCCGGCCGAGCCGTCCTCATAGCCCCAGACCTCCTCGAGCAGCTGCTCACGGCTGAAGACGATCCCCGGCCGCAGCGCGAGCTTGTGCACGAGGTCGAACTCCGTCGGGGTGAGGTGCACGACCACGCCGTCGCGCATGACCTCGTGGCGCTCGGGATCGATCGTGATCCGGCCGGCGGTGAGCGGCTTGGACTGCAGCGGCTCCGCCGCGCGCTGCGAGCGGCGCAGCAGGGCGCGCACGCGCGCGACGAGCTCGCGCTGGCTGAACGGCTTGGTCATGTAGTCGTCGGCGCCGACGCCGAGCCCGACGAGCAGATCGGTCTCCGCGTCCAGCGCGGTGAGCATCAACACGGGGATCGGGTGATCGCGCTGGATGCGCCGGCAGACCTCGTGGCCGTCGATGCCCGGCAGCATGACGTCGAGCACGACGAGATCGGGCGCGATCCGCTCGCACAGCTCGACGCCGCGCAGCCCGTCGTGCGCGACCTCGACCGCGAACCCCTCGGCGCGCAGCCGCGCGGCGAGCGCGCCCGCGATCGCGGCCTCGTCCTCCACGATGACGATCGTCGTCCTCGGAGTCCCCTCCACGGTGCTGATGCTAGGCCGCGGCGGTCGCTGGGCGCTGCGAGCGATGTGCGGATCGTGTGGAGGTCGTGCCGGCCGTAGCCTCACGACCATGTCGCGCCCCGCGCCCGCCGCCGTGCTCGACAGGCTCCCGCCGCAGGCGCTGTTCATCCTCGGGGCCGCCTCGCAGTACGTCGGCGCCGCGCTCGCCGTGCTGCTGTTCGAGCGCGTCCCGGCCGCGGGCGTCGGCTGGCTGCGGGTGGCCGGCTCCGCGGCGGTGCTCGTCGCGTGGCGCAAGCCGTGGCGCACGCACTGGACGCCCAGGCGGCTGCGCCTCGTCGCGGCGTTCGGGCTCACGCTCGCGTTCATGAACGTCGCGTTCTACCTCGCGATCGACCGCTTGGCGCTCGGCACGACCGTCGCGATCGAGTTCTGCGGGCCGATCGCCGTCGCGGCGCTGGGCTCGCGCACGCGTCGCGACGCCGCGGCGCTCGGTCTCGCGACCGTCGGCGTGCTCGCGCTCGCCGACGTCCATCTCGAGGGCAGCCCGGTCGGTCTCGCGCTGGCGGTCGCGGCGGGCGCGGCGTGGGCCGGCTACATCGTGCTCGGCCATCGGGTCGCGGCCGACGCGGGCATTCGCCGCCAGGACGGCCTCGCGCTCGGCATGGCGATCGGCGCGGTCGGATTCGCGCCCGTGCTCGCCGGCAGCGCGGTGCCCGCGGTCGTGCATCCGCTGCTACTCGCGGCCTGCCTGGCGGTCGGCGTCGCGTCGAGCGTGGTGCCCTACGGGATCGATCAGGTGGCGATGCGGCGGCTGCCGAAGGCGCACTTCGCGCTGCTCCTCGCGCTGCTGCCGGCGACCGCCACGATCGTCGGCGCGGCGCTGCTCGGACAGGTCCCCGGGGTCGTCGAGGCGAGCGGGATCACCCTCGTCGTCGTTGCCTGCGCATTGCGTAGCCATCGGCCAAACTGAAGAAAACGTAAAGAGGCGCACAACTTCCGCCGCCCACTGCGGTTACAGTGACGGGACAGGACATGGAGGCCGGAGCACTTCGAGCACCCGCCGCGCTTAACCGGATCTCGGTCACGGCGCCTCTCCTGCGGCTGCGATCCGACGAGCAGCTCGTCGCCCTGTTTCGCGCCGGCAACGACGCGGCCTTCAGCGTGATCCACGATCGCTACCGCCAGCGCCTCTTCGCGTACTCGCGCCAGATGCTCGGCGGCTCGCGCCAGGACGCCGAGGACGCGCTGCAGGACGTCTTCATGCGCGCGTACTCGTCGCTGCGCCTCAACGACCGCCCGCTGTCGCTGCGCGCGTGGCTGTACCGCGTCGCGCACAACCGCTGCATCGACCAGCTGCGCCGGCCCGCGCCGCCCGCGGCCGACCTCTTCGACACGTCGCGCAAGCCGCTGCTGGATCCGATGGACGAGGCCGAGCGCCGCGAGGACCTGCGCCAGCTCGTCGCCGACGTGCGCCGCCTGCCCGAGCAGCAGCGCTCCGCGCTGCTCATGCGCGAGATCGACGGCCTCAGCTACGCCGAACTGTCGAGTGCGCTGGGGATCTCGCTGCAGGCCGTCAAGTCGCTGCTCGTGCGCGCCCGGATCGGTCTCGTCGAGGCGGTCGAGGCGCGCGACACGGCGTGCTCGCAGATCCGCCTCGACCTCACCGACGCGTTCGATCGCGGGGTGCGGGCAAGCGGCCTCGCGCGCCGGCACCTGCACGACTGCGACGGCTGCGTCGAGTACCGCGCCCAGCTGCGCGGCGTGCGCCAGGGCCTGGGCGTGCTGTCGCCCGGCGGCTCGGGACCGCTCGCGACGATCCTGAAGCTGATCGGCATCGGCGGCGCCGGCTCGGCCGGGGCAGCGAGCGCCGGCGGTGGCGCGGCCGCCGGCACCGGCGTGCTCGCGGCCGCGGGCACCGGAACCGCCGTGAAGGTCGCCGCCGTGGTCTGCTGCGCGGCGCTGACCGCCGGCGGCGCGGTCGAGGTCGTCAACGACCAGATCGTTCGCAAGGCACCCGCGCGGGCGGCAGCCCGGCGCCATGGGGCTCCCCGGCCCGCCGCCGCGACCACGACGGTGCACGGCCCGGTCGCCGGCTCGCTCGCCAGCGCGACCCCGATCGTGGCCGTGGGCGAGCGCGCCTCCAACGCGACGCGCAAGGTCGCACGCTCGGCGATCGGCGAGAGGGAGACGACCGCCGGCCGGCATCTCAGCCTGCTGCCGACGGGTGGCGGGGCGTCGGCTCCGATCAGCGAGCAGCAGACGGACGTCACGCTCGGCGGCGAGGACGACAACTCGACGGGCGGCGCGTCCGCCCCGCACGAGGACACGGGCTTCGGTCCCGACGGGCTGACGCCGAACACCGGCGCCGGCACGAGCACCGCCACCGGGACCGGGACCGGCGCCGGCACGTCCGCCCCGACCTCGGGCCAGACCGCCCCCGCGACGGGCTCCGCCGACGCCACGACGGGCCACGCGCCCGCCGGCGGCACCGCGACATCGGCCGGCAGCGCCGCCACCTCCGGCAGCACCCTGCCCGGCTGAGCGCCGTTCTGCCCGACCGCTACGCAGCGACGCTCGACCACGAGACCCTGCTCGTGCGCCGCGGCGCGCGCTCGGGGCTCTTCACGATGGTCGCCGTGCACTCCAGCGTGCGCGGCCCGGCTCTCGGCGGCTGTCGCATGTGGCACTACGAGGACGCGCGGATGGCGATGCGCGACGTGCTGCGCCTGTCGCGCGCGATGACGTTCAAGTCGGCGGTGGCCGGCCTGCCGCTCGGCGGTGGCAAGGGCATCATCCTCGCGCCCGACCCCGCGTCGACCGCGCGCCGCGGCCTGCGCGCCGATGCGCTGCGCGACTTCGGCGACACCGTGCAGGAGCTCGGCGGCGCGTACGTGACCGCCGAGGACGTCGGCACGTCCGCCCGCGACATGGAGGTCATCGCGTCGACGACGCGCCACGTGAGCGGGCTGTCGCGCCAGCGCGGCGGGTCGGGCGATCCGAGCCCGTGGACGGCGGTCGGCGTCGAGGCGGCGATCCGCGTCTGCTGCGAGCGCGTCTTCGGCTCGCCGGCCCTCGGCGAGCGCACGATCGCGATCAGCGGCCTCGGACACGTCGGGGCGCGCGTCGCGAAGCTCTGCGCGAAGGGCGGCGCACGGCTGCTCGTCTCCGACATCGACCGCGCCAAGCAGGAGCTCGCGCGCGGCCTCGGCGCGGAGTGGGTGGCACCGGGTGACGCCCTCACGGCGGCGGCCGACGTCTTCGTCCCCTGCGCGATGGGCGGAGTGCTCGACCACGAGTCCGTCGCGCGCCTCGGCGCGCCGATCGTCGCCGGCGCCGCGAACAACCAGCTCGCCGAGGACGACGTGGCGGACGTGCTCGCCGAGCGCGGCGTCCTGTGGGCACCGGACTTCGTCGTCAACGCGGGCGGGATCATCAACATCGCGGTCGAGCTCGAGCCCGCGGGCTATGACCCGCGGCGCGCCCGCGAGCGCGTGCTGGGCATCGGCGACACGCTGCTGCGCATCTTCGACGGCGCGCAGGCGACGGGCACGACCCCGCTGCAGGCCGCGATGGCGCTCGCGAACGAGCGGCTCGCCGAAGCAGCCGCGACGGCGCCTCCGACCTGAGCCGGCCGCACCGCCACCGCGGCCGCGAGGCCGCGGTCTCGACCGACAGCGGCTACACGACCGGCCGCAGCCCGCCGGCGGGCGGCCACCGCGGCCGCTGCACGCCCGCCGGCAGCCTGCCCTCCTCCTCGAGCTTTCCGAGGTGCGCGGCGAGCGTCGCCGTGGCCGCGAGGCGCAGGCTCGCGGGCGCGTCGTCCCAGACGCGGTCGAGCAGCTCGTCCACGCCGCGCAGCCCGTCGGCGAGCGCCGCGACGAGCCTGCGCTCGCGGTCGCGGCGGTGTGCGAGGTAGCGCTCGAGCAGCGCCGGCGCGTCGGTCGCGAGCGGGCCGTGGCCGGTGCACAGCAGCGCGAGATCGAGCGCGCGCAGGCGTTCGAGCGCCGCGAGGTAGCCGCGCAGCGCGCCGGGGTCGGGCGCGACGAAGACGCTGCTCTCGGTGAGCACGGCGTCGCCCGTGAAGGCGATGTCGCCGGCGACGAACGCGAGGTGGTCGGGCGCGTGGCCGGGTGTCGCGATCACGCGCAGCGGGCCGACGAGCTCGCCGCCGGCGAGCATCACCTCCGCCCCGGCCCAGCGTGCCGCCCCGACCGGCGCGCCGGTGGCGTCGCGCACGGCCGCGGCCGCGTCGGCATGGTCGCCGTGGTCGTGCGTCAGCACGATCCCGGCCGCGCCCCCGCGACGCGCGGCCTCCGCGACCACCGCCGCGACATGCGACTCGATGGCCGGGCCCGGGTCGACGATCCAGCACGGATCGCGGCCGAGCAGCCAGCTGTTCGTCCCGCTCAGCGTGAACGGTCCGGGGTTGTCCGCGCGGACGAGCGCGACGTCGCGCCGCTCGAGCGCGTCGATCGACTCCCCGTCCGCAGCCGAGCCGGCAGCCGAGACGCCGTTCACCGCGCCGCAGCCGGCTCGCGCGCGATCAGCCGGCGACAAGCCGCGAGACGGCGCCGGCGAGGGACACGGCGTACACGCGGCCGAGACCGTCCTCGCCGAACGACGACAGCTGGTCGACGTGCAGCCCGGTCGACCTGTCACCGGTCGCCGAGCCGGGCGCCAGCCGCACGGAGCGGACGTCGCCCTTGCAGTAGTCGCCGTAGACGTAGCGTCCGGCGAGCGACGGCAGCTTCGGATCGCGCACGACGTAGCCGCCGGTGACCGAGCAGTTGCCGTCGGAGTGCTGCATCTGCAGCACCGGCGCGACGGCGCCGGGGGCGGTCTCGTTCGGGTAGTTCACGCGCGTGCCCTCCAGCGGCCGCCAGCCGTAGTTGACGCCGCGGGCCCCGCCCTTGCGCGCGAAGTCGATCTCCTCGACGTGATCCTGGCCGACGTCGCCGATCGCGACATCGCCGGTCTTGCGATCGAACGAGAAGCGCCACGGGTTGCGCAGGCCGTAGCTGTAGATCTCCGGCCGCGCGCCCGCACGTCCGACGAACGGGTTGCTCGCCGGCACGGTGTACGGCCGCGTGGCGGAGCGGCGCGGGTCGATCCGCAGCAGCTTGCCCTCGAGCTTGCCGAGGTACTGGGAGTTGCCGTGCGCGCCGTGCTGGTCGTTCTCGCCGCCGCCGTCGCCGGTGCCCGCGTACAGCAGCTTGTCGGGGCCGAAGACGAGCAGGCCACCGTTGTGGTTGGGCTCGATGCCGTCGTAGCGCAGCACGAGCCGCGCGCTGGCCGCGTCGGCGACGTCCGGGCTGGTCCTCGACGTGCGGTACTCGACGATCCGCTGCTTGCCCGACTTGTCGGTGTAGTTGACGTAGAAGCGGCGCGTGGTCGCGTAGTCCGGAGCGAACGCCATCGACAGCAGACCCTGCTCGCCGCCGGAGATGACGCGCGAGCGCACGTCGAGAAACGGCTTGGCGAGCTTGTGGCCCGCACGCACGACACGGATCGTGCCGCCCTGCTGCACGACGAAGATCCGGCGTCGATCGCCCGGGGGCGCGGTGACGTAGACGGGCGCGTCGAACGTGCCGACGGGGACGAGCTTCACACCACCCGCCGCTGCCGCCGTCGCGCCGCTGTCCGCAGCCGCAGGCGCGGTGGTCGCCGCGGCGGCAGTCGCCGCGGTGCCGTCACCGCCGGAGCTGTCGCCCCCGCACGCGACGATCGCAAGCGCGGCGGCGACGACGACGGATCCGATCGCGATGCGTGACATCCCCGATCAGGATGCCACGCGAACGCTTCGACGCAACTCGAAGCGTCCACCCGTCACGATCCATCGCAATGACCCGCACGACCGCCGACGACCCGCTGCCCGGCGACGCCGACATCGCCGCGCTCGGCTCGGTGCTCGCCGAACCGGCGCGCGCCCGGATCCTGCTCGCGCTCGGCGACGGACGTGCGCTCCCCGCGAGCGTGCTCGCCGCCGAAGCCGGCGTCGCGCCGTCGACCGCGAGCACCCACCTCGCGCGACTGCTCGCCGCGGGCCTGCTCGTCGTCCGTCCGCAGGGACGCCACCGCTACTACGCGCTCGCGGGCCCGCAGGTCGGCGAGCTGATCGAGGTGCTCGCTCGTCTCGCTCCGGCCGCCCCGGTGCGATCGCTGCGCGAGGGCACCCGCGCGCACGCCCTGCGGCGTGCGCGCACCTGCTACGACCACCTCGCCGGCCGCCTCGGCGTCGCGCTCTTCGGCGCCCTCGTCGAGCAGGATCTCGTCACCGGCGGCAGCGGCCGGCACGACCCGGCGCGAGCCCGCGAGGACCGCCTCTCAGGCCGCGGGCGCGACCTGCACTACCGCCTCACGCCCGCAGGCCACCGCCGCCTGTCCGCGCTCGACGTCGCGCTGCCGGCCGCCGACGGCGCGGGCGAGGTCGCCCTGAGCTACTGCGTCGACTGGACCGAGCAGGCACACCACCTCTCGGGCGCCGTCGGCCGGGCACTGACGCAGCGGCTGTTCGATCTCGGGTGGCTCGAGCGGATCGCGCGCACCCGCGGCGTGCGCCTCAGCGACGGAGGCGAGCGCGGCCTCGTCGAGCACTTCGCGCTGCGCCTGGCCGAGGCGTGACCCGCCGCCCCAGCCGGCACTACGCCTGCGGCAGGGTCCCCTCTACCCAGGCGGCTGCGCCGTCCTCGTAGTGCTCCTTCTTCCAGATCGGCGCCTGCGCCTTGACCGCGTCCAGCAGCGCGCGAGCGCCGTCGAACGCCTCGGCGCGATGCGCGGCGGAGGCGGCGACCACGACGCTCGGATCGCCGAGCGGGACGGCCCCGACACGGTGCACGCAGGCGACCGCGACGCAGCCGTGCTCCACGACGACGCGGGCCGCGATCTCGGCGATCTGCTCGCGCGCCATGTCGACGTAGGCCTCGTACTCGAGGCTCGGGACGCCGCGCGTCGTGCCCATGAAGACGACGGTCGCGCCGGTGGCCGGGTCGGCGACGCTGCGCCGCACCGCCTCGACGTCGATCGTCTCGCCGACGACGTCCGCGAGGCGCACCGGCCCGCCGTCGCCGCCGCTGACGGGCGGCACGAGCGCGAGCTCGTCGCCGGCGACGAGCTCGTGGTCGGGCTTGACGTACTCGCGCGCGACCGCCGTCACGAACGGGGCGTTCTCGGGCAGTCCCGCGAGCGCCCCGGCGCGCAGAGCGATGATCGCGTCGGCGACCGTCGAGCCGTCGGCCACGTCGAGCTTGACCGTGCCCGTCCCGGCGTGCTCGCGCAGGCTGGCGAAGAGTCTCACGGTAACGTCCATTCCCTGATGCTACGACCCAGCGACGCCCGGCGAACCGCGTCCCGCCACCTGTGATGGCGACGGCCGCGATCCTCACGATCTCCGACACGCGCGCGGCCGGCAGCCGTGCCGACACGACGACGTCGCAGATGGCCGAGATCCTCGCCGCGGCGGACTTCGAGGTAGTCGCCCGCAGGCTCGTCCCCGACGAGTTCGACGAGATCGCGAATGCGATCGTCGAGCTGGCGGCGACGGCCAACCTCGTCGTCACCTCCGGCGGAACCGGGCTCGCGCCGCGCGACGTCACTCCCGAGGCCACGCGCTCGGTGCTCGATCGCGAGGCACCCGGCTTCGCCGAGGCGATGCGCTCGGAGACGGCGAAGATCCAGCCGCTCGCCTGGCTCTCGCGCGCCGTCGCCGGTCAGCTCGGCACGTCGATCGTGATCAACCTGCCGGGCAACCCGAAGGCCGTCCGCCAGTGCCTCGACGTCGTGCTCCCGATGCTCCCGCACGCGATCGCGACGAGCACCGACGCCGGCGAGGCGACGGGCGCCGCCGCAGCTGTGTGAGCGATCCCCCGGCGTCGGGCTCAGCCTCACGATCGCGACCGTCGACGGACGTGGCGTGCGCCCGTGGGCGGTCATGGCCCGTCTCGAGCAGTCGCGGCGGTTCGAGGACACGATCGAGGCGCGCCGGCGAGCGGCGCCCGGGGGCGGCCTGCAGGCCGCCCCCGCGACTCAGCTCTCGAACAGCGCGCGCCCGAGGTAGTCGCCCGCGCGGACGGCGCCCGGGGGCACGGCGAACAGGCCGCTGGAGACGTGCTTGATGTACTCGTTCAGCGCGTCCGCGGCGAGTCGGCGCTGGATCACCGTGAACTGCTTGTGGGCGTCGCGCTGGAAGGCGACGAAGAACAGCCCGGCGTCGAGCTGGCCGAGCTCGGAGTCGAAGCCGTCGGTGAACGAGTAGCCGCGACGCAGGATCCGGACGCCGTCGTTGGTGACCGGCGCCGCCAGGCGGATGTGCGCCTTCGCCGGGATGACCGGGCCGAGCGACCCCTTCGCGGTCAGGTTCGGCTTGTCGTGCTCGGCCCTGCTGCCCAGCGGCGCTCCGCTGTCCTTGACCCGCCCGATCGTCGCCTCCTGGTCGCCCAGCGCCGAGCGGTCCCAGACCTCGATCAGCATCCGGATCCGGCGCGTGACCATGTACGAGCCGCCGCGCAGCCACGCCGGCGCCTCCGACCCGACCCACACGTAGCGGTCGAGCGCGTCCTGCTCGTCGGCCGTGATGTTGTTCGTGCCGTCCTTGAAGCCCATGAGGTTGCGCGGCGTCTGCTGGGAGGCGTTCGTGATCGCGGTGCGCCCGAAGCCGAGCTGCGACCAGCGCATGACGACGACCCCGCGCCCGATCCGGGCGAGGTTGCGCACCGCGTGGAAGGCGACCTCCGGGACGTCGGCGCATGCCTGCACGCAGAGGTCGCCGTCCGAGCGCGAGGGATCGAGCTCGTCCCCCGGCAGCGCCTCCAGGGGCGCGAGCGCGGCGGGGCCCTGTGCCGCGAGCCCGAAACGGTCCTTGCCGCCGTGCCCGAACAGCGAGGTCCCGAAGCCGACCGTCACCGTGAGGTTCGAGGCCGGCAGCCCGACGGCCTCGCCGGTGTCCGGCGGCGGCGCGAGCGCGTCGACGGAGCCGTCGCCGAGCGAGCGCCCCTCCGTCATCCGCGCCGCCGCGGCGGTCCACTGGCGCATGAGCCCGCGGACGTCCTCGCGCGACGCGCCGTCGACGACGTCGAACGCGGCGATGTGCAGCCGCGACTGCGTCGGCGTCGTGATGCCGGCCTGATGGATGCCGTAGAACGCGACGACGTCGTCGCCGCCGTCGGCCCCGGCCGACCCGCCGTCCAGCGCCGTCGTGATCGCGCCCCCAACGACGAGCCCGCCGGCCGCGACCCCGGCGGTGCCGAGGAAGCGACGGCGGTTCATCGCCGGCGACATCACGCGTGCAGCTTCGCCGCGACCTGCGAGAGGGGCTCGGCGAGCGCGTCGACGAGCTGGCTGAACCTGCGGCGCTGCGCCTGGCCGACGGTCTCATAGCTCGGGTACCTGCCGCCGACCTTGATCCGCGCGAGCTCGGACTGGACCGCCGCGAAGCGCCTCTCGATGTTCGAGACGAGCGCCGCGTTCTTGTCGCGCAGCGCCGGGGCGAGC